>NZ_CALIOS010000049.1:0-10531 GCF_938044715.1 uncultured Turicibacter sp. | reverse complement strand
AGCTATTTCATGAGAAACTGTCGCATTTGTATTGACAATTCGTCATTTATATAAATAAAAAGGATGCGGTGTGAGAACCTCATCCTTTTTTTATGGCATTAAAACATTTTCTAAACGTACCGTTCCATTTTCCTTGATCACACGATATAACGTATCGTTCATTAAATCAATCCCTGATTCAAATAAACTTCCATAAGTATTAATAAATTTTTCATCAATGCGATGTAAATAAACATAATCATACTCATTTAACCTCGATGCCCATTCCGAAACGGATAAATTACAAGTGTATAAATCAGTATCTGAATAAGGGTCACCTAAACTATACTCATATGTATTAATGTGAATTGGCGTTAAAATATAACGTGATGTTAAATGACCATGACGATTATTTTGCGTAATAAGGTAAACACGGTCAGTAGGATTAACCACCTCTAATAGTTTTTCCATTTCATAATAATCCCATCTTGTTTCAACACTTTGATCAATATAATAAGGGGCTAAAATGGTACTATTTAATAGTGGTTTAATATTGATGAAAATTAAGCAAAAGACGACACAAGCTAATGGTAAATAAGGCTTAAACTTCTTTGACTCATCAGAATCAACACTCAACAACATATATACTAAGAAGATAAAGAATCCCGTTAAATAGGTTCCTAAATAGCGAGCGAGTGAGGCAAGACCTGTTGCTTCCCCTTCTGAATACGTAAATAAATAGACTGATAAGAGTGAAGCTGCAAAAATGAGGCATCCCATAAAGATTAAACGAATGGCCCATTTTATTCTAATTTGATATTTTTTGTTTGTTAAATAAACTAAACTTGCACCTAATAAGGCAAAAATAAATAAACACCCTATAAAGTTAATATCAATCATAAAGCCAGTGATTTTATCAGTAAATAAGGCATTAAAGAAATTAATCATCGTTTGTTTACGATACACAGGTTGATCATCGGCATAAAGATTTAATACTTTTTGTAAGGTTACACCAGGTTCTCCCCAGTAACTCCCTGTTTGACAAATCTTTAAGTACCAACTCCATGAGTACTTCGCAAATAAAATAGTGATTAAAGGCAAAATAAGCATCACTTTATTCACATAACGATTTTGCTTCATAAACGATTTAACCTCTAGGCGATTTAAAATTAAATCTGGCAGAATAATAACAAGTGAAATGGCAGCTAAACCAAATCCCGTTTCTTTAGTTAAGATGAGTGTAGCGAAAGCTAAGCTTAAATTCAATAAATTAAATTTAGACATGGGCTGACTAAAGTAACTATATAAGATATATCCAAAAATCACACCTAGTGTAGCATCAACATAAATCGTATGATAGAACTCATAATAAAAAGCGAGTGGAACCACAAGTACCGTAAAAGCTAACATTAAAAATTTCTTTGGTTCTTTCCAAGTGGTAAACTTTAAAATAGGAATCAATAACGCGATATTAAAAACATTGATGGCCCGATATAAATTTCCTTCAATAAATACCCCAGATAGTTTTTGTAAGAAATATTGGAATAAGGCAATCGCCGGTGGATAAGATTTAAACGTTGTCGTAGCAATGGATTGATTTCCAAGAACATCAAGTGCAAACATATTCTTTACCGTTAATCCCCAATGTGAAAACTCATCCCATTGTGTTAATAAACGACCCCGATGAGCCCACCAAATAAACCCAAAGAATAGTACAAAAAATAGTAAACCTGGTGTTAGAGAACGCATGAAAAACTCTTTTTTATCTTTCCAAACAAAATAAAGACTGAATCCAATCGCTAAAATAGTCAATCCGATCACCGCATAATATCCAACCTTTAATGAACCCAAAATTGAGCAAACATACATTAATAACGTCATGGATAAGACCGTTATCGGTAACACTTCTTCAAAACGCTTTTTAAAGAAGCCGCTATAACTAACTGTAATAGCTAATAAAATGAATAGAAATAAAACTAAATACATATGCGTTTATTTCCTCCTTCATTTTCCACTTCACGCTTAAAGACCCATTCACGTTGGATTTGGAAGCTTAATAAGAATAATAAGACATCCACGATTAATTTTAAACCAACTTCATTCATTTCAGACACTTTAAATAAATAAGTCACCCCAACACCAGAAATCAACATTTGAATGATGCATAAACAATAGTACTTGATAGCAGTTGAAATAGAATTTTCTTTTAAATTAAACACGGTATTTTTATTAACCATGAAATTCGCAACAGACGAAACGATACGTGCTAATACCGTTGCAATCATAATATAATTAAGTCCTGACATGCCTTTTAAAATCGAGATGAATAAGGTAAAAAATGAAATATCAATAATAAAAGAGGCAAATGAAGATAAGATAAATTTTAAAAATACCGAATATATTTTTAATGAATCAACTAACGGATTAAAATGAGAAGACTTATTCTCTTCTAAATAAATCGTTTGAATCGGAACCTCTGTAATACGAACTTGATTTTGTTTTGAATCAATTAACATATTCATTTCAAACTCAAAACGTTCACCCGACACATTCATCAATGTTTTTAAGTAGTTACGAGGGATAGCACGTAATCCTGTTTGTGTATCGGTCACTTTGACCCCACATAAAAATTTAAAAACATGACGTGTCATAATATTTCCAAAGCGGCTTCTAAACGGAATATTGGCTGCATCAAAGTCACGACACCCCATAATTAAATCTGTCGGATGCTCCATCAAAGTATTTGAACATTTGATAATGTCCTCAAGACTATGCTGACCATCGGCATCTACGGTTACAACCCCAACGAGATTTGGAAACGTATTTAAAATATAATTAAATGCCGTTTTTAAAGCACGCCCTTTTCCTAAATTGACATGATGTCGTAACACATGACAATGATACACGTTTTTTGCTTCTTCAAAATACGAATCAAATGTTTCAACACTTCCATCATTCACAACTATAATATGTTCAAATTCATTTGACCTTAAATTTTTAATAAGATTTAGCATTTTCTCATCCGGATTTAAACACGGAATAAGGATCGCTACCTGATTAAATGGCTTCACTAATAAATCCCCTTTTCTGCTCCTAATTTTATTTTAAGTCCTCTTATATAAGAACCGATAAGTTTTGTGGATTTCAAAACCTTTAGTGGTTCTATAGTTATACCTTAGTATCACAACGGCTTAAATACTAAGACTGCTTCTATAAAACTATAGATGACATTTCGGTTTATATACGGACTAAAAGTTATACTCAACGTCTTGTCGATAATTGTACTTCTTGCCTTTTAATTATAAAATATTCCGTCATAGATGGAAACATTTTTTCATAAAAATCCTTCTTTAGGAATTATTTTACAACAAAAGGGAGCTAAGGCTCCCTTTTAATTTACTGTGCGAAATAATCATCTTTTAAGATTTCTTGTCCAATTTCAAACATTTCAAGAACTTTATTATTCATCGAATTAATATAAGCCTCTGTTCCAATTTCATCGTAAGACTCCGTATAGCCAGACCAAATATTATTTCTTGCATGTTCTGTGATCCATCCATAGTTTGAGAAGACAACTAATGACTCATCATCAGAGAATGCATCAACACCAAAGGCATGATAGTAATCATAATTTAAATTAAATAAATTAGCCACGGTTGGTGCAACATCAAATGAACTCATAAGCTTGCTGACTGTCTGAGGTTCCATGCCTGGCGTCCACATAATAAGTGGGACTTTATGAAGTTCCTGCCAATTCCACGCATTCGTATCATCATATGCCCAAATTTTATCATGATGGATTGGGTAAGGATAATGATCACCAAAGATGATAATCACAGTATCCTCTAATTCTCCTGCCTCTTCTAATCGATTAATTAAATACGCCATCGATTCATCAAATGCATTTTGTGCCGCATAATAATAAACAATTTCTTCATCTGCGCCTTCTTTGACAAACGGACGCACATAGTCATAATTAGCTGCAAGCTCTGTTCGTTGAGTCGTATAAGGCGTATGACCATTCGTTGTTAATATGTAACTAAAGAATTTCTCTTGTTGCAAGAAAATATCAGCAGAAGCTTTCATTAAATCTGTATCACTTGGCCAATTGACCATGTACTCCCACTCGTCTAAAAACGCTAGCCCAAGTGCTTTTTGATCATAAAATGTTTCATACCCAAGAGCGCGATGATAATTAAAGCGATTATAGAAATCTCCTGTATTGGAGTGGAATGATTGTGCTGTATATCCCGCCTCTTTAAACCGATTCGCTAGCGTATTTGGGAAGGTATTATTCGCAAAATCATACGAGGTTGTTCCATAAGACATCGATGGAACTAATGACGTGTTCACCACGAACTCGGAATCACTTGTTGAGGCTTTATACGTTGGAGAATAGTAATTATCAAAATACAGTCCCTCTTGAATCATTTTATATAACGTCGGCGTCATATTTTCATCAATCGCTAAATTCGACAAACTTTCAGCCAAAACAAATACTACATTTTTACCTTCAAATAATCCTGTCATCTCATTTTCAACATGTTCATGGTTCATTTCTTCAAAATAGGCATCGATTTGTTCATAATCTGCCGCAATCTTAAACTTTTTCGAAATAAATCGTTGCGTGGTAATGCTCACATCTTGCTTCGTATAAGCAAATAGACCAAATCGTTCCATTGCACGTTCTTTATCAAATAAAGATTCATACAAATAGTTATCGTCTTTAAATTTATCTGATACTGAATCGGTTGTCTCAAATGTTATTTTGGTCACCCAGTTTAATCCAAATGCTATGACAAAGCAAACCACAACCGCCATATAATCAAACTTTTGACGCTTCATTTGACGTTTTAATAAAACTAAAATCAAAATAAACAACACAACCGGAATAAAGAACAAAGTATATTTCCATTCTAAAACACGGAAAATCTCTCCCTTAACCGTTCCAAGTTCTCCTAAATTAGTGGCTTGGGAAACTGAAAAAAAGGCTTTATAAAAATAATGATAAATGACTTGTCCAAGTCCAAGAATGGCAAATAAGATTGCTGTCAATCCATAATAAATTTGGCGTCCCATTCCTTTAAATAACAATCCGATAGCGGCAAAGCCACATGCATACGCTGTTGAAAATAAAATAGAACGTTTAACTAAAACATTCAATCCCGCTAAATAATGCAATAAAAGATCTACACTGACTAATGTCACAATATAAGCGAATACTATCACATAAGATTTAATCCATCCAAATTTCTTCATAAATTCCACCTCTTCGCTATTTCACCTCATATTATACCAAAATACAAAAAGCAGTCGCAAGTCGTTTTAAATTTTGACATCTTTTCATAACTTGACACAATTCGAAGAAAGGTACCAATGAAAAGCGATTTTATGATATAATAGCACAGAAAAATGATACTTATTTTGAATAAAGGGGGCTCCTATGCTTAAACGATATTTAAAAGAAGAAAAGTTTACGTTACTAAGCTTTTTGATTCTAACGCTTCTTATTTTTTCACCATATATATTACACCTTAAATCCTTCACCTTAGGATTTGACTATCAAAACCAACACCTTTATTTTTATGAGGAATTTCATCGTCTACTAAGCAGTGGAGAAGCTCCATTTTGGTCATGGAACTTATTTTTAGGAACTAATTTTATCGGTTCTAAAACCTACTACCTCCTAGGCGATCCATTTGCGTACCTAACACTTTTATTCCCCGCTTCAAAAATGATGGGAGCAGTCTTTTACATCACTCTTTTAAAACTATTTGTCGCACTCATTGGGGTAAGTGCTTTTTTGAAAGAAATGGGAATCAAATCACAAATGAGATTTATTCCATCCATCATGTACACTTTTTGTGGTTGGGGCTTTTTATTCGTTGAACATCCGATGTACCTAACATGGTTCGCTCTACTTCCCCTTATCTTTTTAGCCATTGAAAAGTATTTAAATAAAGGGCGTGTCAGTCTCGTTGTTTTCGCCTCTTTTATTTTACTCATTTCAAATTACTATTTATTCTGGTCATTATGTGTCTTCTTAGTCTTTTATTGGCCACTCAGATATTTCATGACCCATGAATTTAATATTAGAGCATTTATTCTATCCTCTTTAAAACTTGTCGCAGCCTTTATCTTAGGAGCTTGTATGACGCTCATTCTCATTTTACCAGCCGTCATTCATACAGCCCTTAATACACGATTAAATGAAGCAAGCGAAGGATTGTCTTTTTTATGGAGACCGATTAAAATCTACCTTGATATTATCATGCGTTCATTCTGTCCAAACTTTGATTCAACATGGGACAAAGCCCTTCTCTTTAACACTGATGATTACCGAACAAACCAATTAACGCTTTATTCTGGTGTTGTGACCTATCTCTTTGTCTTTTCGTACTTCTTAGATAAAACAAAGTATAAATTAAAAGAAAATTGGCTTTGGTTAAGTTTATATGGTATCTTAGGACTTCTATTAATGACACCTTATGGCGGGTCTTTGATGCATGGACTAAGTGAACCAACCTTCCGTTTTACAATCTTAATCATAATGGTCAATGTCATCATCGTTGCAAAATATTTAAATCATCGAGAATTTAAAAGACTTCCGTTAGTTTTGAGTAGTGTGATTATCATCGCACTTTTAATTGGATTAATCGTCATTGGGTCAAATAGTTATGAATATCTCCAAGAGCTTCAATTAAAAGAACTCTTCGTCATGAAAGTCACTATCGTACTTGTCATCGCCTACTTACTCATCCTTCTCTTCATCAAAAAATTCTCAATTAAAATAGCATCCATTGCGATACTTCTCATCCTAGAACTTGGGATTAGTGCCTCTATGACGCTTAATCGTTATCCTGATGGTAGCGAAGACTTCAGGCTAGGTGAAAAATATGACCAAGAAGCCTTTGATTATCTAGAAGAACTTGATTCAAGTTTGTATCGTACTTATACGCCTATCCGTGCAACGGATTACAGTATTTACCGAAACTTAAACTTACACTATGGATACAAAAGCGTTTCAACGTACGATAGCATGTACCAATTTACACTTAGCGATTTCTTTTCCCTAATTGGGGCCAATCCGACGTATTGGGGCTTCCATATTCTTGAATCAGAGACAGCTAAAATGCTTGGCGTTAAATATTATGTCATCTCACACGATGAACAAGATTTAATTGACAACTTGGATGAGCTAACACTACTAAAAACATTCGAACATGAATCCGTTTATTTGTATAACGACTACTTACCAATTGGGTTCACGTATTCAAACTATTTAAAACAATCGGATGCTTTAGCTATGTCACCATCTGAGATTGATTTTGTTAACACCTTAGTCCTTGAAGACGATGACTTTGAATCACTTTCACTTAAAAAGCAAAGTGATAAGCGTGACCTATTTGAACAAACCACATACTCGCAAAATAGGATTGATGGAACGATTACCATCACGTCTCCTGCTTACCTTTACTTCTCGATTCCATACGATAAAGGGTGGAACTTATCCGTAAACGGTGTAAAAACAAACTTTGATAAAGTACAAGGTGGATTTATTGGACTTCCTCTTGAAACAGGTCATTATAACATCACCTTAACCTATACACCACCAGGTTTTAAACTAGGAGCTATCCTAACAACCATCAGTACGCTAGGATTTATCACAATCCTAATCATAGAATTCAAAAAAAATGAACTCGGAAATTAATTCCCGAGTTCATTTTTTTTATTGACGTTTTCGACGATCAGCGATTAAGAAGAAAATAAAAAGTCCGCTACAACATGCTGTTAAAATGATTCCAATATTTAATCCAATCGGCCAATATGAAAATTCAATCTCATATTCACCTGCGTCAAGTTGTAGTCCTAAGAACCCTTGATTCACCTTAATCGGTTGAACCTTTTCTCCATTCACTTTAACACTCCATCCCTTATCATAAGGAATTGAAGTAAATAACCACTGGTTATCTTCATTAATCGTAATACTTGTTTTTAAATCATCATTATTAAATTCTAACACATCTAAACCTTGTGTTTGACGTGTTGTATATAACTCATCATAACGACTTAAGTTTTCATCTAAGTAAATGTTCACTAGTGCTAGTGGATCACCGTAATCACCCACAACGACCTCTAAATAATCAAATTTCGGTTCAATATAAAATCCTGCATAATCAAACTGATATCCGATTTGCTCAAAAACTAATTCTCCATCTAAATACGCTCGAACCTCAAGATCCGGTGAGCCAAAGTTTTCAACATAAACCATTGTCTTTTCTTTTGGTTCTTCATATTCAAAGCTAAAGAATCCTGGTTTTCCCCATTCTAAAATTGACGTTAATTCTTCTAATGGATTGATATCACGGAATGAATGACTAGCATATTCATCTGGTACAACTAAATAATAAGGATATAACAAGTTTTGTTCAAGCGCAGACTTAGAATTAAAGTCAGATTCACTGATGACCTGATTAAAGGTAAAGCCTAAATCGGTATAGAATTGATTTTCATAAACAATCGCGCCATTTAAATGCGTTAAATATTGAAACCCATAAGGAAGATTTGCTTCTCCACCACTAAAATCAATATAGTATTTATAAGCTAATAAATTTAACACGTTCTCCTTCCCGATTTGTTGAGAAGTTGTCCAAGAAGCAACCTTAAGTGGAGACAAGAACTGATCTTGACTATACTGATAAACCGAGGTGTAGAATCTAAATCCTTTAAAGTTACTCGACATTGGTAAATTATCATCCGCTGGTTTTCCTTTTTGAGTCGTTCTAAATTCAACACGATAGAAACTATCATCCATTTCCTGAAGAGCTTTAAAGAAATCAGAACGCTCAACCGCCTCATAATCTAAATTCTCTTTTGTCAATGGTGCATCTGTGCTTAATAGGTTTCTAAATGAAATAAGTCCTTCGAGTGCAATAAACACTGATAAAATGACTATTTTATACTTAATTTTAGGTAAAACTAAAGTTAACGTAAAAATAATAACCAAGATAGATGCTAATAAACAATGATTTTTTAACATGACTAATTCGTGTGCATTAACATTCCATTGACGCCATAATGTAAACCCATACAATCCCCATACGATGACAATAACAGTTCCTGCCATAACCATTAAGGCTGTCTTAAGATATTTCGTATAGAAGGCTTCTTCACGGTCTTTAAAATAGGCGTCTAGGAAGCGCGTGAGCATCATGACAAATAAGAACATAAACATATACATCCAACGTGTATCAAGAGATCCTTGTAATAACACATAGAAGATTTTAAATACAAAGAAGAATGATAATATTCCAAGGAAAATAACATACCCCATTTTTTCTCGTTTATCTTTTAAGAAAAGTAATAATGGAACAACCACTGGTGTTAGGATGGTCGTATACAAAGAGGCTCCTCCTCCCCATCCAATTCCAGGATCCGTTGTGCAACTAATTAAGAAGTTAGGATCAAAACGATGTCCCACTGGGAAGAAAATACTCGTTACATAACGATAAAATTGCTTTAACGTGACCACCGATGTTAAACTAGTCCCACTTTCACTTAAACGCGGCGTTTGAATAATAATTAGTGCACTTGGAATTAAGATAAGCCCTCCAATTCCAATTCCGAGTAGATAAAAACCGATGATTTTTAATTGTGTCAAGAAAATTTCTTTTCCTCGATTCATTAAGAAGTTTCTAAATAAAGAATACATCATCGCAAACGGAATGAACTGATAAGAGAAATAAAAATTCATCATCGTTATGAGTGCCACCAGTAATACCATTAGGCCAAATTTCTTTTCCTCTAAGTAGCGTTCAATCGCGTATAAAATGAGTGGATACAGTAAAAACGCATCTAAGAAGAAGAAGAAATGATAATACGTGAGTACCCATCCTGAGAACATGATGACAAGAGCACCAATGAAGGCCACTCCTAACTTTTTATTCAATTTACTTAACCATAAGAAGCTAAAAATACCAATTAAACTAATTTTAATGATATACCAGTATAAAAATAAGGTCGGAATGACATCTCGCGGAAATAGCGTCGTTAACCAAAAGAATGGGGACGTTAAAAAGTAATAAACATGTGAGAAAACACTAGAACCAAGTCCGTGTGTCCAATCCCAAAAGTTTAACTCGCCACTATGAACTAAATCCCATCCATGATAATAAAAAGGTAATACTTGCGTCAGGTTATCACCATAAAAAATCATCAACTCACCTGTTAAAACATATTTAAGATGAGCCAGTAAGACAATCCCGACTAAAATCAACATATAATGATACTTTTTCATCTCCAAACTCCATTCAATCTAAAATTCACTATTGATTCAAATAGCTAATATGATATACCACATAAGAATTATTGATATAAATTCGATTGGCAAACGATCCAAGTGTTTCATATAACAGTGGATCTCCATCGGCTGGTACGATGACAAATTCAATGGTATATGCACGCATTCGACGTTCTAAATCATTGTAAACTGATGGTTCTTCTTCTGCCCAACTCTTTGAATTGGTTAATAATGAATAAATAAACATGCGAT
>NZ_CALIOS010000048.1:0-13444 GCF_938044715.1 uncultured Turicibacter sp. | reverse complement strand
GGATTACCAAATATCATATATGCACTCACGATTACGATCGTAAGTTTGATTGGATTTTCAGCTATTGCTGGAAGTGTTGGTGGAGGTGGTCTTGGAGATTTTGCCATCCGTTATGGTTATCAATATTTTAAAGGAGACATCATGTTTGTGACTGTTGTCGTTTTACTTGTGTTAGTGTCACTAGTTCAAAGTGCCGGGGAATGGCTCCAACGGAAACTCAGTCATTAAAATAAATCATATTAGGAGGAATTGATCATGAAAAGAAAATTATTAGGGTTAGTAATGTCAGTTTGTTTAGGATTTTTATTAGTTGCATGTGGTAATGAAGTGGGAAGTGATTCGGTTATTAAGTTAGGAATTAATGGCGAAGTTAATTCCATTTGGAAAAGTGTTCAAAGTCGTCTTGCAGAAGAAGGGATTATCCTTGAGTTTGTGACTTTTAGTGATTATAACTTACCAAATACCGCACTAGCCGATGGAGAAATTGATGCGAATGCTTTTCAAACAATCGCATTTTTTGAAGAATTTAAAAGCAATCATAACTTAGATCTAACATCAATTGGATATACCGTTTTAGCCCCAATGGGAATTTACTCATCGCAATTAACGGATGTAGCACAATTACAAGAGGGAGATAAAGTGTCAATTCCAAATGATGCTTCAAATGGTGGTCGAGCTCTATTATTACTTCAAGATGCAGGTTTAATTACATTAAAAGAAGGAGTGGGGATTACGCCAACGGTGAAAGATATCATTGCCAATCCTAAAAAGTTAGAAATCGTTGAATTAGTTGCTCAACAATTACCGCGTTCATTTGAGGATGTGGCAGTCGCAGTCATTAATAATGGGGTCGCTGTTCAAGCTGGCTTATCACCACTTGATGATTCGATTTATGTTGAGAATACAGAAAGTGAAACGGTTGTAAATTACTACAATATCATTGCGGTTCGGACAGAGGATCAGGATAAAGAAGCATTAAAACGTTTAGTGGAAGTCTATCAAACGGAAGAAACTAAAAAAGCTATAGAAGAAGAATACAAAGGGGCATCGATTCCAGCATTTTAGTGAATAGGAGAGAGAACGTATGGAAAATCAAATTCGTCAATTTATAAAGGAACAAGAAGCTTATTTTATCAACCTGAGTCATCAAATCCATGAACATCCTGAAATTGCAAACGAGGAATATTTTGCGTGTGAGTTGTTAACGAATGTTTTAAAAGAAAGAGGATTTGATGTAAAGACAAATATTGCGGGGCATGAAACAGGATTTGTGTCACGATATATTGCTAAAAAACCTGGTCCGGTGATTGGTTTTTTAGCTGAGTATGATGCTTTAGCGGGACTTGGGCATGGATGTGGTCATAATATTATTGGGGTAAGTAGTGTATTAGCTGCTTGCAGTTTAGCACCTTTATTAGAATTAACTGGAGGAGAAGTCATTGTTTTTGGGACACCGGCTGAAGAAGGTGGAAATAATGGGAGTGCGAAAGCTTCGTTTGTTAGAGCGGGATTGTTTGATGATGTAGATGCTTGTATGATGATTCATCCAGGTAATAAAACAGCAATAACAACTAGCTCTTTAGCCAATCATCCCATTGAGTTTGAATTCTTTGGACGTCCCGCTCATGCAGCAGGATGTCCGGAGAAAGGAATTAATGCATTAGATGCCATGATTTTATTTTTTAGTGGGGTGAATGCTTTAAGACAACATGTAACATCTGATGTTAGAATTCATGGAATTATTACACACGGAGGAGATGCACCTAATATTATTCCAGAGTATACGAAAGCGAGATTTTATGTTCGTGCCAATACGATTGCAACCTGTGAAGAAATCACGAATAAGGTCATTCAAATAGCGAAAGGTGCGGCATTGAGTACAGGGTGTGAGGTGAAATATAATACGTATCAAAATATTGTGGAAGATTTAATTGTGTATCCCTTATTTAATGAATTATTTAAAAAGATTGCAACTGAAGTGGGATTGATTGTAGAGGACATCAATCCTAATGAATCAAAAGGTTCAACCGATGCTGGGAATGTCAGTCATGTCATTCCAACGATTCATCCATCTGTAAAAATCTGTGACTCTGAGGTAGTGACTCATACTGAGGAATTTAAGCAGGCAGCGATTTCTAAACAGGGGGATGAAGGGTTGCTTCAAAGCGCAGAAATTTTAGCTCGAATAGGATTACGATTATTAAGTGATGGTGAGTTGTTAGCACAAATTAAAGAGGAGTTTGAGTTGAATAAAGTGAGATAACATCAAAAGTTGAATTTATAGTTATATCACTAAAGCACTTGAATATAATAAAGTGATTTAATAATTATAAATTTGAAGATGAGGTGAGAGGATGGGCACTTTTTTCGAACAGTTTGGTAAGAAGGTTACTCAAACAAGTCAAGATGCGATGAAAAAGACAAAAGAATTTGCGGAAATCGCAAAATTAAACACACAGATTAGTGACGAAGAAAAACGATTAAATAAAATATATATGAATTTAGGTCGCTTATATTATCAACTTTATGGAAATCAACCTAGTTTGGAATTTAAAGATTTATGTCTAGCAATTGAAGGAAGTTTAAAGAATGTTGAGCATTATGAGGTAATGGTTAATGAATTAAGAGGGATTAAACGTTGTGAATCTTGTGGGACAGAAATGCCGATTGATTCAACGTTTTGTCAAACGTGTGGAAGTCGCTTAAATGAAGAAAGAGGAAGTGTCGTTGCTGTTGTTTGTGCTAAATGTGGAATGGAAAATGGAGCACAAGCTACATCTTGTATTGGTTGTGGACAACCTTTATAAAAGAAAAATCCCCGGTGATACCTTTCACCGGGGATTTTTCTATATTACCATTGGAATTCTTTCCAATCTTCCGCGTATTTAGAGAATAATTCGTTAACTGCTTTACCAATTTCAGCGTATTCTTCATCTTTTAAGTTAGCTAAGGAAACACGGATTGACCAAGATGGCCCTTCGAATCCACTACCGTTTAATAAGACGATACTGTATCGATCGGCTAATTCGAATAAGAATTCTAATGGGTTACGTTTTTCTTTTAAGTATTTAACGAACTCCTCACCGTATTTTAATTTTGCCCAAACAAGAAGGTCAATTTCATTGTAGTATGACGTACTATATGGATCTTCTTTATAAGATAAGTTATCAAAGTTATCATATAGTAAATGTTTACGACGACGGCAAATTTCTTTCGTTTGTTCTTTATAAACATTTTCTTTATCTAATAAGGCAAAGATAGAGAAGATTGCCATTTGGACCTGACAAGGAGTGGATAATCCAGCAGTGTGGTTAAGTGCAACCTGACGGCTATCTGCTACGATACGATCGATAAATGGAATATTATCTGGATCAGTTGTTAAGGCGCCATAACGTTCACGTAAAATATCTTTTTCATCTTCTGGTAATTTGTTGATTAAGTGATTGAAGACATTGTCTTTTTCTAATGCGATAACCCCTAAACGCCAACCAGTGACACCGAAGTATTTAGAGTACGAATAAACTCCTAATGTGTTGTAAGGAAGGGTACACATTAATGATTTGAAATCGTTAGAGAATGTACCATATACGTCATCGGTAACAATCATTAAATCTGGATTTTGACGTTGTACGACTGATTTTAAGTAATACATAGACTCTTCGTTGATTGCAACTGACGGTGGATTACTTGGGTTAACAACACAAGCTAATTTGATGCTAGTATCTGCTAATTTATCTAACTCTTCTTGCGGATATTGCCAAGTATGACGGCCTTCTTCACTAATTTCTGAAGCATAAATTTTTACGATATCGAAATGATAACGAGGTAAGTTAGCAATTTCTACATAAGGGGTAAAGATTGGAACGAATAAGGCGATTTTATCTCCTGGAGATAAAATGCGGTTGGCAATTAGTGAGTCGAAGATATAGCACATTGCGGCTGTACCACCTTCAACAGCGTATAATTGGTGAGTAGATGTTTCGGGATTCCCACCCATTTCTTTAATCACATAATCTTTCACAACTTGTTCGATATGGATTAACATACGATCAGGAACTGGGTAGTTGTCACCGATAATAGCATCAACTAATTCAAATACCCAAGAATCTGGATCAAATCCTTTATCTTTAATACCATATTCAATGATGTTAGATAGTAATTCAATACCAGGAGCATCTTTATGATTTCTTACATAAGAGGTGAATCGCTCATAAATTCCTGGTTTTTCAGGCATACCAGCTAAATCTTTTTCATGCCAAGTACGTTGTGTTTCTTCAACGGCGAATTGTCCAAGAGTGAAGAAGGCTTGACGTGGAGTGGCAGCTGTCCAGTTAGGATTTCCGCGTCCTGCATTGAGCATAATACGGACACCTTTTTGTTCAGATTGTTTAGCCATATGAATTAACTCATCTTTTAATTCAAATGGGCTTAAGTGTTGTACTCTTTCAATGATATCATTGATTTTTTTACGCTTAACTTCAGCTCGTGTAGTCATACAAAACTTCCTTTCAAATTTTGTTTCAAGATATTAATAAGGTTAGGAGAAGAAAATAATAACCAAGGATCCCCAAACAGTTAATAAGATATTACCAACAGCGTAAGGAACGGTGTATCCAAGTACGGGTGCATTACTTTCAGCTTTCTCAGTAATAGCCCCAATTGCCGCTGTTGTTGTTAAAGCTCCTGCAGTTGCTCCTAGAGCAATTGGAGCTGAAAATTTGAATACATATTTTCCAAGAAAAATTCCCGCGAATGTTGGAATAAGTGTCACCACCACACCTGCTAAGAAGAAACTGATCCCTGATGATCTTAAACCAGAAACGAACCCTGGACCGGCATTAATACCGACAACAGCAACGAAAGCAGCAAGACCAACATTACTTAAGAACCAAGCAGTTCCTTTTGGAATACGACCAATGGTCGGACGACGAGAATGAATTAGTCCAAAGATTAATCCCATAATCAAAGCCCCACCACTTGTAGATAAGCTGATTCCAACATGGCCAATCGTGAGCGCCGGTATCCCAATTAATCCACCAATTAAAATCCCTAAACCAACGAAAATCATATCCGTTTCATCTGAATCACGTGCTGGTTTTCCGATTTTGTACGCTAAAGCTTCTACATCATCAACAGGTCCTGTTAGTGTAATCACATCTTTCTTTTTAATAACTGTTTCGTTATTATAAGGGATTTCATCTCCTGTACTTTGAAGTTTAGAGATAAAAACACCACGTGTTAAAGTGTTGTGACGAACCTCACTAATTGATTTTCCAGTAATTTCACTATCTTTAACATAAACAGCCACTGTTTCAGTTGGAAAGTTAATTAACGTATAGTCTGAAATTTCTTGCCCAATCTCTAGAAGGTTAATTTTAGAGACATCTCGTTCTTTAAAAGAAAATGCAACGCGATCATTTTTTTGGATAATTTCATCCTCATTTGGTCTGAAGACATCATTCCCACGTTTCATTCTCACCATAAATAGACGAATACCTTCTGTGGCAAGTTTGTGTTCAACTGCTTTTACAGTTTGTCCAATGTAGCAATCATCAATGATATAAGCGCGATAATCGACATCTCCTGCACGCGAATTTAAAAGTTTTCCTTCAAGTGCATCTTTAGACGCATTATCGATTTTTCGACTTTCTTCAGCTAAATCAACTCCATAAATTTTTGGACCCAGTGTTGAAAGAACAAAAGCGCATCCGATGGTACCAAAAATGTAAGTGACGGCGTAACCGACTGGAACGAAATCACTCATGGATTTAATATCAGCAGCTGAGACTGATAGCTGACTAATCGAATCTTGAGCAACCCCGATAACAGCAGATTGAGTTAAAGCTCCCGCTGCGAGCCCTGCGGCTTGTCCAGCGTTGTAATGAAGGATTTTTCCAACGATAATTGTTGAAATGAGTCCAATTACGCAGACGATAACTGAAAAAATAACTTGTGGAATTCCGTCTTTTTTGAGCCCTTTAAAAAATTGAGGTCCTGCATTATAACCTAGAGCAAATAAGAAAAGAAGGAAGAAAACTGATTTTACAGTGGCATCAATCGTGATGTTTAATTGCCCGATGATAACCCCTGTTACTAATACCCCAGTAACGGAACCGATTTTAAAGGTACCGATTTGGATTTTTCCTACTGCGTATCCAATGGCTAGCGTTAAAAAAAGCGTTAGTTCTGGATGTGAGCGTAATGCATCGATAAACCATGTCATAGTAACTACCTCATTTACTAGATTTTTAAAAATGACAATAATATTATTATCTGTGCTAGTAAATTTATGCTGTCTTTTAAGGATTCCCAACAATTTACTACCCAATGTTTGGTTTAAATTTGAAAATCAATATAAACTAATAAAGATATAATTTTAAAAAAGAGGTGTTTAAATGAATTTTTATTTAATGCCACATCCACCGATTATTATTCCCGCTATTGGAAAAGGGGAAGAATTAAAGCTTTATAAAACGACATTAGCGTGCAATCAAATTGCCGAGGAAATATCAAAGCTTAAACCTCAAACCATCATTATCATTACTCCCCACGGGCCGATGTTTTCAGATGCCATTTGTATTTTAGATGATGAAAAAATAGAAGGTGACTTATCGCAATTTCAATGTCATGATGTGAAGATGAGTCTAACATTCGACCGGGAGTTAAATGAATTAATTTTGAATTTAAGTCAAAACAGAAATATTCCAGTTGTCTCAGTTGATCAACATCTTTTAAAAATGTATCATCGTCGATTTCAACTAGATCACGGAGTTGTTGTTCCTCTTTACTTTATAAATGAGCAATATCGAGACTATCAATTAGTTCATATTACTTATGCTCCATTAAAAGATCGTCAACTTTATGAATTTGGAATGGCTTTACAAGAAGCAGTCAAACAATTAGACCGACAGGTTGTCATGATTGCGAGTGGTGATTTATCACATAAATTAAAAGAAGCAAACATGAAGTATGGCGAAGAGTTTGATCGCCAGTTTTTAAACCACCTAAAAAAAGGTGAGCTTTTAGAGCTTTTTGAATTAGATAAAGAAGTGGTCTACCAGGTGGCAGAGTGTGGATTACGCTCGATGAAAATTATGAGTGGTGCCATGGATGGTGGAAAGTATGAAGGTAATGTGTTAGCTTATCAATGTCCTTTTGGTGTCGGTTATGGAACGGTAAAGTTTAATTATTTAGGAGTAGGGATAAAAGGATTAAAATATATTGAGAAAAAGCCTAAAATTAAGGCAGTATCGATTTTACAGAAAGAAAATCCCTATGTTTATGTTGCACGTAAAGCGTTAGAGGATTATTTTCAACAAACTAAAACGCTGTTAACACAGGAAGATTTACCGAGTGAAATGTTTGTTAAACGGCAAGGTGTGTTTGTTTCCTTAAAAAAACAGGGTCAATTACGTGGTTGTATTGGAACCATTTTTCCAACAACTGATTGTGTAGCAACAGAAATTGTAAGAAATGCGATTGCAGCGGCAACACAAGATCCTCGTTTTATGCCAGTTGAGGAAGAGGAATTAACCGAGTTAAAGGTTTCCGTTGATGTCTTAACCGAGCCTATTTCTTGTTCTAAAGAAATGTTGAATCCTAAAAAATATGGGGTCGTTGTTAGCTGTGGAATGAAAAAAGGGGTATTATTACCTGACTTAGAGGGGATTGAAACAGTCGAGGAACAACTATCAATTGCCTGTCGTAAAGCGGGGATTGGTGAAACTGAATCTTATGAAATTGAACGATTTGAAGTGATTCGCTATCAAGAAGGTGATTAAGATGGATGCTCCTGTTTTGTTTTATAAAGGAAAAAAAGATTTAATTCAGTGCGAATTATGTTCACATCTTTGCATTTTATCGGAAGGAAAGTGGGGGAGGTGTAAAGTTCGGACGGTTCATGATGGACAATTAATTGCAACTAATTTTGGTAAAGTTACCTCAGCAGCTTTTGATCCGATTGAAAAGAAACCCTTGTATCATTTCATGCCAGGGACTTGTATTTTATCGATTGGAAGTTTTGGATGTAATATGACCTGTTCTTTTTGTCAAAATTATGAGATTTCACAACATCAACCTCATTCAAAGACTTTACCGGTTGAACAGTTATGCCAGATTCTTTCTGAACAACCCAATCATGTTGGCGTCGCGTTTACCTATAATGAACCTTTCATGTGGTATGAGTATGTCTATGAAGCCGCTAAAAAAATTAAACAAACAATGCCACATCAAAAAATTGTGATGGTCACGAATGGCTATATAAATCAATCGCCATTAATGAAGTTATTACCGTACATTGATGCCATGAATATTGATTTAAAAGGATATACCAATCAGTATTACCGTAAAATTTGTGGAGCAAAATTAAACCCAGTTCTTGAAACCATTAAGCTAGTAGCGAATAAAGTACATCTTGAAATTACAACGTTGCTAGTGAGTGATGAGAATGATTCACTTGAGGAAGTCAAGGAAATTGCAAAATTTATTGCCAGTATTAATCCTAATATTCCGTTTCATTTAAGTCGATATTTTCCCAAATATAAATTAAATCATCAAGCAACGGAAATAGAGGTGTTAATAAAGGCGAAAGCGATTGCTCGAAATTATTTGAATTATGTTTATATTGGTAATGTTGCTAATCTCAATCAAAATACTTACTGTCCCGATTGTCAGGAGTTGTTGATTGAGAGAAATTTATATGAAAGCAAAGTTTTTTTAACTGAACCCAAGTGTCCAACCTGTGGAGCAAAAATTGAAATGATATTAACTTAAAAACTAAATATTGTTAAAAAAAGTGTGTTATTTTTGACTTTTTCTCAAGAAGAAGATAAAATATTTTTTGTCTTGAGAGGAGAGATATTTATGATGAAAAAATTGGTTAATACCGCTTTTACTTACACAGTAGTTGCGTTAGTTTGTGGGGTTATTTATCGTGAATTCACAAAAATGGTAGGATTCACAGGCCAAACGAATTTATCATTATTACATACCCACTTATTTACACTTGGAATGTTATTTTTCTTAGTGGTGTTAGCTTTAGAAGCAATCTTTAAAGTAAGTGAGCAAAAAATGTTCAAGTGGTTCTTTATTATTTATAATATTGGATTAGTTTTATCAGCAATGATGATGGCTGTTCGTGGATTTTTACAAGTTCAAGGAACAGAATTATCAAAAGCATTAAACGCTTCAATTTCTGGTATCTCTGGGATTGGACATATTGGTTTAGGGGTTGGATTAGCTTTATTCTTTATTGTTTTAAAACGAAGTGTAGCGACAAAATAAAAAAAGTGATGCAAATCTCATTTGCATCACTTTTTTTATGAAGATAAAGCCGTTCTGGGTGGATAATTGGTTTTATCTTTTGATAAAACGATATGAACAATCATTGAAATGATCCCACTTATTAATAAGAATGAATAAAAGCTAATTCCACGACATAATAACATAGCTGGAACTAATAGATGGCTTGCAAAAAATAATTTAAAGACACTCATAAAGGCATTTTCTGAAGCTCCGACTGCACCTGGTAAGGGAATAGAGGAAACAGCTAATGAAACGAGTGCTTGTAAGGAAATAATTTCAAGCATAGTATATGTATTTAAATGAAAGGCTTTGTAGACGAAAAATGGAACAAGATAAGTGGCAGTTAGTTGAATCGTTGTTGTCAATACAATTTGAAGTAGTAAAAGGGGTTGCGTTTTAATGTAAGCTGCGCCTTTTGTATATTCTAAAACGAGTGTTTCTAGTTTTTGACGGGTTGCTTCAACATTTTTTAGAAGTTTCATTTTGGCCAATAAGGTCGTTAAAAAATTAATTAACTGATAAATGAATTTTTTAGAAAACATTGCCATCAAAATTGCAGTCGTTAAAATTAAATTAATAGAGACACTAAAGATTAAGAAATATTTAATTCCATTTAAGTTAGTCATGAGAAAGTCATGATTGACTAAAAAGAGAATTCCACCATATAACATCATGACAATTTGATAAACGACGGTAATAATTAATAAATTTAAGGAAGAGTAAGAAAGATTAATTTTTGCTTTACTCATATAAAACATTTGAGCGGGTTGGCCTCCAGATGAAGAGGGGGTAATCGAACTAAAGTAGAATCCTACGAAAGCAAACCCTAAACATTTAAGATATGAAACCTTTTGTTTTAAAGCTTTCATAATGGAAAAAGTATTCATTGCTTCGCATGCCACAAAAATAAACATCATAGCAAGTCCTAATAGAATGTAAAATGGATTCACCGTTTTGAGTGCTTGGAGAAGCGAACTGATGGATTGATCTTTGAAAATGAAATAACTTGTCAAACCCATTAGGAGTATCATAAATAAAAGACTTAAAGATTGCTTTGTTTTACTATTCATAAAGAACTCCTTTCTAGTGTAACGAAGTGATAACCTTGTTGTTTTAAATGTGGAAGTGTTGTTTTTAATGCCTCAAGCATACGTTTTGGGGCTAAAGGATCGGCATAGGCGCCATGTCCTGAATCATGTAAACATAAGATAGAGGAGTCATTAATTGAATTCAAAATTTTATTTTGAAGAATTAAGCTCATACTATTGTAATCCCAATCGTTAACCATTAAATTCCATAATATCATGGTTAAATCGTGTTTTTTTACAAAGTAATAGGTGAAAAGATTCGTATGTCCCCACGGGGGACGGTAATAATGAGATTTTACACCGATTTCTTCCATGATTTCAAGGCTTTTAGAGAAATCTTTTTTAGTATAAATGTAACTATAAAACCAAGCGTTTCGATGATTTAATGAATGAAGGGCAATCGTATGTCCCTCCATTTGCATACGTCGTACTAATTCAGGGTGTTGCAAAGCATGATCAGCGACGACGAAAAAGGTTGCTTTAATTTGATGTTGTTTCAATAAATCTAATAGTTTTGGGGTATACAAAGGGTTGGGGCCATCATCGAATGTTAGCATAATTCCTTTTTTTGGTGTCGATTTTATCACATTTTTATTAATCATCTTATTATAATATGTTGGTAAAATAGAGTGGATCATAAACAAAATGATTAAAATTGTAGAAAATAGTTTCATGATGCATACGCTCCTAACTGTACAGATAAAATAATCTCTTCTAATGCATTTTTATCAAATTGTTTTTTTAATTGTTGCATGTTGCGTTTAATCTCATCTAAAGCCTTTGCATCATAAATAAGATTAGAAACCATTTCAATATAATCTGTTTGCTTTTTTTGAATGACATGTCCAAGGCAATGAAGTGAAATAAAGTTCGCGTTATTTACTTCCTGTTGTAAAAATGGTTCAAAGACAAGCAACGGAATTTCAGAATTAATCGCCTCAAATACCGTGATTCCACCTGGTTTAGAAATCATTAAATCAGCTTCTTGCATAAATTTATATACCTGGTCCGTAAATCCAATGACCTCAATATTTTGGTATTTATTATGCAATAAATTAAAAAGACGCTTGTTTTTCCCGGTAATTACCGTTGTTTTAACATGATTTAATTGATTTAGTGCTTCATAAAAAGATTCGGATTTGGGTAAGAGACCAAGACCACCTCCCATAATTAATAATTTCTTTTCATAGCTGTGACTATTTTTAAATGAAGACTCAATCGGTTCATTGAATTCGCGCTTAACAGGGATCCCGATGACTTGTATTTGACTGGCATGCACGCCTTTATTAATAAGGTCCATTTTGATAGAAAGAGAAGCAACTAAATAATAGGTTGTATTTTCATTAATCCATTCACAGTGACTACTTACATCAGTGATACAGGTAACAAAGGGAATTCTTTTTTTCGATTTTTTATCATAGTGAGACAATAACTGAGAACAAAACGGAACGGTTGAAATAATTAAAGTTGGATTTAATTCATTTATTAATTGCTGAAGAGAACGTGAAAAGTAGTCCACTAAAATAGGTTTTTGATTAATTTCCCCTTTTTCTGACAAACGATAGAAAAAGTTATAGCAAGTACTGGCTCGATTAATTAATAAATTAAAACTTTTATACAGGATATTTGAAACTCTGGGAGCTGAATATTCAAAAAAATCAACAATTGAAATTGAAGCATTTGGAAATTTTTGTTGAATTTGCTGTTCGATTGAATGCGAAGCAGAATAATGTCCCATTCCAAATTTAGCAGTTAAAATTAATATTTTCATTTGACATTCTCCTTTTTCCTTTTCATACGAGTATTATAAAAGTTAAATCTTTAGAATTAAGGAGAAAAAGTCTTAAGAAATTTTAAAGATTCTCTAATCAAACCTTAAGAATTAAGGTGATAATTCGAGATTAATGCATATTGTAATAAAAGTATGGATGATTGTCATACTATATATAAATAGAAATATCATTCATCATTTTATCATTCGTCTTAGTATTCAAACTTTTTTGAATACTAAGACGAATGATAGTCGAGGGGTCATTTTACAATAGAATTTAAAATCGTGTGGGTCACTTTAGTAGTGAGTATAGTAAGATTCCTACGCTAGTAGGATATAACATCCTCGATGGTTACGGAAAATAAAAAATTTTTAAGTGTCAAACATTTATCTAGAGTTATAGATAAAGATTATTTTTTTAAAGGAGGGATATGGTGAGGGATATTAACTCTTACATCACAACCATAAAAAATCAGATTGAGAAAAACCACGATGAGATTTTGTCATTAAGTCATGAAATTCATGATAACCCTGAAATTGGGAATCAAGAGGTAAAGGCTTGTAAATGGCTAACCGATTTATTAATCAAGCATGGATTTGAAGTGAAGGTTAATATTGCGACTCATCCGACGGGTTTTATTGCACGTAAAAAAGGGCAGAATAAAGGGCCTGTTATTGGATTATTAGCTGAATACGATGCTTTAAAGGGCTTAGGTCACGCGTGTGGACATAATATTATCGCGATGACGAGTGTAGCGGCAGGGATTGCACTTGCCCAAATCATCGATCAAACAGGTGGAGAAATTGTGGTGTTTGGAACGCCGGCTGAAGAGGGTGGACCTCATGGGAATGCAAAAGCCTCTTATGTTGCGGCCAATTTGTTTGAAGGTGTTGATGTTTGTATGATGATTCATCCTTTTCATACAACAGCTAAAACCCAGCCGACACTCGCGATTGTTCCGATTGAATTTGAGTTTTTTGGAAAAGCTTCTCATGCAGCCTCTGCACCTGAACAAGGGGTTAATGCCTTAGATGCTATGATTTTGTTTTATAACGGTGTTAACGCACTTCGTCAACAAAGTCCACGTGATGTTTTATATCATGGGATTATTACTCATGGCGGTGAAGCACCTAATATTATTCCAGATTATACAAAAGCAAGTTTTTATATTCGAGCTGCGCATCACGAAACTTGTTTAATTTATAAAGAAAAGATTTGTGCTAGGAGGTTACTGCCAACTTATTTAGGATTCCAGTAATTTATTCGAAAAGATTTGTATGG
>NZ_CALIOS010000047.1:0-37577 GCF_938044715.1 uncultured Turicibacter sp. | reverse complement strand
TAAGTCTATTTTAACGACTTAACTTAAATGTGTCCATAAAACTATACTAGCACCACCCCTACTTTTGCTAGTTTATGTAAGGAAGTATTTAAAAAGAATAAAAGGAGATTTAGTAATGAAATATAACCTAAAACAATTTACTAATGTAATTAAAGTTTTACCCCTAAAAAAGAAGTATACGAAAGAGGAGTTGTTAACGCCTGATTTTTTAATTGAACAACAGGGGGCTGTTGAAATCTATTATGCTCCTCATAATGAATATTTAAATCCTCAAGCAAAGATTTTTATTGTAGGAATTACACCTGGATTTGAACAGATGTCAAGGGCTATCTCTGAAGCTAGAAGCTGTTTTGAAGAAAATCTATCACTTGATGAAATTCAATATCGTTGTAAAAAAGCAGGTCGTTTTAGTGGGAGCCTACGTCAAAATTTAATTCAATTTCTTAATCAATTAAACTTAACTGATAAATTGGGGATAACTAACGCTTCTGAACTGTTTGAAGAGCATGATGATCTTCTTCATACAATATCGCTTATCCCTTATTCTGTATTTGTAAAAGGAAAAAATTATACAGGTCATACACCTAATCTATTAAAATCGCCTATGTTGATGTCCTATGTAAAAGATAACTTTATAACTGAATTAAATAAACTCGATCCTGTTTTAATTATTCCTCTTGGGAAAAGTGTTGAAGAAGTTCTACTTTATTTAGCACAAGAAGGTTTAATAAATGAATCGCACATCCTAAAGGGATTTCCACACCCTTCAGGAGCTAACGGTCACCGTTTTAAACAGTTTAATGAAAATAAAGAATCTATGATGCATCAAATTGATAAATACTTTTCTAAATAACCACAACTAAAGGAGTTAAAAATGAATCTATCATTTAATTTTTCTATGGGAGGATTTCTTCTTGTTTTACTACCCATGTTACCTAATGTTTTATATTTTATATTTTTAGAAAAATTCGGTTCTGAAACGTCTCCTAATTCACATAGAACACTTGATATGATTGAACATGATGCCCAATTTATTTTTATTGGTTTGTTAATTTTCTTTGAGCCTATCAATCAGCCTGTAATTTCTATGAGTTTAGTGTCTATTATAGCTCTATTTTTAATTTTTTATTATCTCCTGTGGGGATTATTATTTTTAGGGCGTAAAACATTGACTATTTTATTAGCCATGTCCATTGTTCCTGTTATCTATTTTATATTAGGAGCTATCCTACTTCGTAATTTTTTAGCAATTATTCCTATGATTATTTTCTTAATTTTCCATGTTTTAATCACTTATTTCAATTATAAATCGTCTAAGCCTCTGCATTTATAAAGATAATGTGAAATCAACTAGTTTTTATGTTAATAAAGGATTTAAAATCCTCGAAACACAGTGAATGAACATTCACGATATGAGGAGGTTTTGATGAAGTATGAGTAAATTTATTGGTTATTATGAGTCACCTATTGGCTTAATTGAAATAATAACAGATGAGCATTTTTTACGTGAATTGTGGTTTGTGGATAAGATTCAAGAGACAACAGTGCAACCTGAAATTCTTAAGAAAACTTTGATTCAACTTGATGAATATTTTAAAGGTGAGCGAGTGAAATTCGAGCTTGATTGTGTATTAGAGGGAACCGAATTTCAAAAGTCAGTTTGGAATGCTTTATCAGAGATTCCTTATGGGAGTTTGGTAAGCTACAAAGATGTTGCAGATTCAATTAATAACCCTAAAGCGTGTCGTGCTGTTGGAAATGCAAATAATAAGAATAAGATTGGAATTGTTATCCCCTGTCATCGAGTCATTGGTGCTAATCAATCTTTAACAGGCTATGTAGGGGGACTTGATCGAAAACAATGGCTTATTGACCATGAACGAAAACATAAAAAATAGCTCTACGCCAAAAGTAGAGCTATTTTTTATGCTAATTTTCTTTTCTTCTATTTAAAACTATTCCACCTGTACATAATACAACTCCGATACCAAGAAGGAGCCAGCTATTAAATCCTGTGTTGGGTGTAACCTGATTCATGACAGTAATTGTAACAGAATTCGTGACCAATGCTCCATCACGATCACTAACCTGATACGTGATATGATACGTACCTGAAACAGATGCATTCACATTATTTTCAATAATTTTGATTTCAGAAGTTAAATTTCCATCTTCAATATCATACGCAGTAACACCTTCTGATGGATCAAATGCATCACCAACTTTAATAATTTTATCCCTAGCTTGAATGACTGGAAGTTCATTGATGATACTACTTGATGGCAATACCGAAATGATTCTCGTAACCGTCGTCGTATTTCCACTAGAATCCATCACTGAATAAATCAGTTCATATCGTCCAACTATATTAATATCTACCATTCCCCTAACTTGAATTTGAGATGTCAAATCATCATCTTCTGCATCATAAGCTGTAACACCTTCTAATGAATTAAAAGGGGTCCCAACACTCAAGGTTAAATCAGTTGCTCCACTTATGATGGGAGTTTGTCCTAAATCTAGATTAACATGAAGAAAAACTGTTCCATCAAACTCAATTTCTACCCCATCAGATGAAGAGGCTATTTCTGAAAAAGTAAACTTTAGATCTTGGCTTTCTTGAATATTCTCCCATACTACTTCATCTGTTTTCAAATCATAATAACCATCTTCAACATTTACTTTTCCAACAGGACCATTAAAATCTAAAATAGGATTTTTTATTTTTAATGTATCCCCTTTTTTCACAGAATATTCTCCTAAATCGATAGTCTGTTCATGGCCCCATCCATACAAATACTGAGCTAAACTTTTAAACCGACTAATATCTTTCACGTGATTATTAGAAAAATCAATAATCTCTAAATCCTCCATCTCTGTGACAGGAGTCATATCATAAAGGTTATTATCAGCTAGGTACAAATAAACTAATTCATCTAGATTAGATAAAGGACCTAAATCCCTTATCTCATTACTCGCAATATTTAATAAACTTAAATTAACTAAATGAGAGAGAGCCGAGATATCTTGAATTTTGTTATTGGTTAAAATAAGGTAATTAAGCTTGCTTAAATTCGTTAATGGGGACAAGTCGGATATTTGATTATCTTGCAGTCTAAGTAACGTCAAATTAGTTGCATACTGTAATCCTTCTAAATTAGAAATTCCTTTACCATTTAAATTTGCTACCTTCAATGTTGATAATTGTTTTTTCGTTATATCACTTTCACTCGAGTTCCCTAATGCTTCATTTAAAGCGATTTTCAAACTTTGATCTGGAATATTGACAATATCATTGCTCATTGCATGAGTCGTTGATATTGTTGTAAAAGTCATGAATAAAATAAACAGAAAGAGAATACTTTTTTTAACCATTTTAGATAGACAACTCCTATTTTACAAATTTTATTCGTTGCTAATAGTTTCCCTTTCTTTCTAAATTTCTACTCATTGATTTTAAAAATATAAAAAGGAACTATCTTTAATTTAAGATAGTTCCTTTTTATATTATAAATATTCTGTTGTGTCTGTCGGTAATCCCTTTTTACTTAAACGAATTTCAATGACATCTTTAACGATTGAATAAATTAGTGCAAACATTGGAACTCCAATAATCATTCCAACTAATCCAAATAGTTTCCCTGCAACTAAGATAGCGAATAAAATCCAGAAAGCTGAAATTCCGATTGAGTCACCCAAAATTTTAGGTCCAATAATATTCCCATCAATTTGTTGAATCACAAGGATAATAATCCCGAACCATACTGCCTTAATTGGCGAAATGAATAAAATAATAATCGCTGATGGAATAGCTCCAATAAATGGTCCAAAGAATGGAATAATATTCGTCATTCCAATAATAACAGAGATTAATAATGAATATGGCATTTTAAAGATTGTTAAGATTATAAAGGTTAAAACTCCAATAATAGCTGAGTCAATAATCTTTCCACCAATAAATTTTCCAAATGTCAAATTAGTGCGATTAGCAAGATTTAAGATAATATTTGCATGTTTATCATTAAATAATGCAACGACTACTTTCTTTCCAAGTGCAAAGAACTTTTCTTTATCAACCAGTAAATAAACCGAAATGATAATTCCTAAAATAATATTCCATACACTCGATGCAAAAGCCATGACGATTCCACCGATAATTGGTAGAAGATTTGTGACTAATTGGAGCACCCAGTTCGTAATTTCTGTTAATTTATCATTGATTAACGTCATGTATTCTGGACTAATATCCGTCTCATTTAACGTCTGTTCGAGTATTACTTTCATATCATATAGATATCTTGGAATGTCATTAACTAACCCTGTAATACTTTCGACTAATTGTGGAACCACGAATTGAATAAAGACATAAAAAATTAAACTTGCAGTTAAATATGATAATATAACTGCTACCCCACGCAGAGATTTTTTTGAACCTTTAATAAACTTCTTAAAGACTCTATCCTCATAAAATTTCAAGATAAAATTAATTAAGTAAGCGATGATAAAACCAATAATAAATGGTTGAAAAACGGCCATTATTTGGCTCATCTTTCCTGTAAAAGCATCTAATTTTGATATAATGTTAGCAAAAACAATACTGAAACAAATGACAATAAAAGCATATATCGCAATGGTAGTATATTTTTTATCCCAATTAATCTTCATAACTCCTCCTATTATTGTTATTTCATACTAAATTATAACTCTATTATATACTATTATTAGGCTAAAAAAGTAGCTTATATTCGCCTATATTTAAGTAATTTTTGTAAAAAAGCCACCTATCCTATTAACGAGATGAGGTGGCCTATAAAAGTATTTTATTTTAATTTAATTGATTCGCTTAACACGTCATATCCTGTATATGCTAAAGCTAATGCTGCAATGACTAGACGTTCATGTGCAAGACTTGTAACGGTTGCATCAACCATTTGTTGTGAGTGTCCAACAATCTTACAATCACCAATTCCAATATAGGGATGAATCGTTGGACAAATGTTACTAATATTTCCGATATCGACTGATCCAGTTTCCTTTTTAGCTGGATGAATATCTGTGATTCCAAGTTGACGTAAATTTTCATTAAATGCATTTGATAATACTTGATTCGTTTTTAAATCATCATAAGATAATTCATAGTTACTAATCTCTACTGTTGTTCCTGTTATTAAAGCAGCACCTTGTGCAATGTTTAAAACTTTTTCTTTAACAACTGCTAAGTATTCTTTCGTTGCTGCACGAATATAAAATTGTGCTGTGGCATGTTCTGGTACAATATTCGCTGCTACCCCACCATTTGTAATGATCCCATGCATACGAACATCTGATTTAACATGTTGGCGTAATGCATCAATTCCATTAAATAATTGAATAATAGCATTTAAAGCGTTGATTCCATTCTCTGGGCTCGCTGCTGCATGAGAAGGACGTCCTGTGTAATCAAATTGTAAAGCTTCCATTGCTAAAGATGTTCCACTTTCTGTTGTATATCCATCCGGATGAACCATCATAACAGCATCCATCTCATTAAATAATCCTGCCTCAGCCATGGTTACTTTAGCGCCATTTGTTTCTTCAGCTGGCGTTCCAAAAACATAAACTTTTCCACCAACTTCATCGATAATTTTACTCAATAAAACCCCTGCTCCAGCACTCATTACACCAATCATATTATGACCGCATCCATGACCTAAATCAGGTAATGCATCATACTCACATAAATAAGCGACAGATAATCCAGGTTTTTTACTATCGTAAACCGCTGTAAATGCTGTTTCTAATCCTGCAACACCTACTTCAACTGAAAAATTATGTTCTTTTAAAAATGAAGTTAATGTATTTACAGCTTCGAACTCTTGGTTTCCAAGCTCAGGATGATCATGAATATAGTCACTCATTTCCCATAATCTTTGTTTAAGCTCTTCACTAATTTGCAATAATTGTTCTTTCATAATGCCCCTCCTGTATACAAAAATCTATTGATAGATTTCTTCTTATTCTAATTCATTTTTCATTTTAAGTTCAACTATAGTTTACTAGGCATTCTCTATAAAGAAAATGCCTAGCAAAATTAATATTATGACCAACCCATTAAAATAGCAATTGTAATAAAGATAATAGCAATTACTCCAAAGATAACTTGTAGTGGTAAAATCCATTTAATCCATTTTGACCATGGGATACCTGCTACCCCTAAACAAGCCATTAAGACTGCACTTGTTGGGAAAATCGCATTTGAGAATCCATCACCAAATTGGAAAATTAAAATTGATGTTTGCGGTGTAATTCCAACTAACTCACCAAGTGGCGCCATAATCGGCATTGTTAAAGCTGCTTGTCCTGAACCTGATGAAATAAAGAAGTTAATAAACATTTGAACAAAGAACATGACATATCCCGCAATTAACGAAGGTAATTGACCGATGAAGTTTGATAATTGGTAAAGAATTGTATCAATAATTTGACCATCTTGTGCAAGAATCACGATTCCACGAGCAAATCCAACCACAATAGCTGCTCCAATCATATCTTTTGCTCCACTTACAAACGATGTTGCCATATCATCAAAACTTAAACGTCCAATAAATCCTGCCACGATTCCTGTAGCTAAGAATAAAGCCGCGATTTCTGGAATAGCAAAATCAAATTTTAGTACTCCAACGACAATTCCAGCTAAACAAACTAAAATCGAAGATAAAATAATTTTATGTCTTACTGTAAACTCGATATGTTCTTCAGTTGATTCTTTTAATGCTTCACGACGTGACTGATCAATTTCATAAACGGGACTTAATTCTGGATTACGTTTGATACGACGACCATACCACATTAAGAATAGAATAGATGCTAAAGTTGTAACTGCCCAAATTAGAGTACGGAATCCCACACCTGATCCAGCTTGAACATTTGCAATACTTTGAGCAACCCCTACTGAGAATGGATTAATCATTGCTGTAGCAAAACCAACAATACATCCAACATAAGAAATAGCCATCGCCATAATACTGTCATAACCTAAAGCTAAACAAAGTGGAATCAACATTGCAATAAATGGAATTGCCTCTTCCGTCATTCCAAAAACTGCGCCACCTAATGAGAATAATCCCATAATAAACGGAATCATTAACATCTCTTTTCCATGGAACGATTTAACGGCACTTGTAATTCCAGCATCAATTGCACGTGTTTTTGTAATAATAGCAATTGCTCCACTTACGATAAATAAAAAGGCAATAATTTCTGAAGCTCCTACAATTCCTTCTAATGGAGCTTGTAATAAACTAAATAATCCTTGCGGTGATTGCTCGATGTATTGGAACGATCCATCCACAACGACTGTTCGACCTAAATCATTAACCACTCGCTCATACATCCCAGCTGGTAATATCCATGTTGCTACGGCAACGATGACTAAGATAAAAGAAATAATAACTAGCGTATGTGGTACTTTAAACTCTTTTTTCGCACCTGCCTCAGTTTCAATACTTCTGGCTCTTCTAAGACTTAACATATATTAATCTCCCTTCAGGTTTTTAACATCCAATAAAGCATTGTCCCCATCTTTTCTTGGATGGTATGAGGTGCAAGAGCTTCACAATAAAAAAAGTCTTGAGTATCACTCAAGACTTTTCAGAAATAATCACATAACGTGCGTTTACTTTTGAATGCTCAAATGATAGCCCTCCACAATTTTTATGGTTGGCTTTAATAAAAAAAAGCCTTGAGCAAATCACTCAAGACTTTGAATTTTAATATATCATTTAATCGATATACAATGCATTCATCTTAAATGATAGCTCACCACAAAATATTTTGTGACAGTGTTAAGTATATTTTACATAACACCAGCTCTATCACCTTAAAGTATCGATGATAGGCTTCGGCGAGAACTCCTTTCCTATTGCGTCTACGTCTTCACTCTTCAATAGTACTCTTAGTTACCGCACCTCTATCTAAAACCTATTTATTTTTTAATTAATTAAATCATAAACTATATTCTATTCTTTTGCAAGTGTAAATTTATGTAACTATCCAATAAAATTTCTATTTTATATTTTTTTAATAAATACACTATAGAGAGCTAACTATAATAAATTTTTAAAAATGAGATGGCCTTAATGAGTATTAAAGAAAAAATTCATGAAATGGAAATTCATCATAAAGAACAACATCATGAGGAAAAAAAATTTGAGAAAAAAGAAGATAAATTATATAAATAGCCTATAAAGACACGCTAGTTTTAAAGCGTGTCTTTTTTATTTACTCATTTTTTTAGATTTCTTTGCACAAGCTTCCATAGCATTCATAATACTTGCTCTAAATCCCTCTTGTTCTAATTTAGCAACTGCCTCAATTGTTGTGCCACCTGGTGAACAAACTTGATCTTTTAATCCCCCTGGATGCATCCCTGTTTCTAGTACCATTTTCGCCGCTCCAAGCACTGCTTGTGCAGCAAATTCGTAAGCAAGATTTCGTGGCATCCCTTGTAAAACAGCAGCATCAGCCATTGCTTCAATCATCATATAAACATAAGCAGGTGATGATCCACTCACAGCAATAACGGAATCAATTAATACTTCAGACACCACTTCACATTTTCCAAAACTATTAAAAATAGCAATCACTTGATTTAACTCATTTTCTGTAACATTGCGATTTGGTATAATTGCTGACATCGCTTCACCGACTTGTGCTGGTGTGTTTGGCATTGTACGAACTACCTTAATACTTTTTTGAAAATAGTCCTCAATCATTTGAAGTGTTGGTCCTGCTGCAATACTCACAATAATGGTTTCTTTATGAATACTTTCTTTAATTTCATCAATAATAGCGGGATATAAATATGGCTTAACTGCTAAAATAACAATTTGACATAAATTTGCAACATCTTGGTTTGAAGTTGTCCCATTTATTTTATAATCTTCAACAAATCGATTAACTTTTGTCTGGCTAGGATTAGACATCAAAATATCATTTGATAATATTAATTCAGATTTCAATAATCCTTTTAACATCGCCATCGCCATATTACCACTACCAATAAATCCAACCGGATACTTCATATTTCATCCTCCTTTATTTTATTATAGTCTTTTATTTATACTTCTCAATAATAATAAAAACGTTTACTTAACTATTCATTGCCTTCGTGGTATAGTAAGTTTAGTAATCATACTAGGGGGGGATTTTTAAATGATGAAAGCTATTGAGTTTGTAAGAGATGGATTTGTTTTACGTGGGACTGAACACCTTCCTAATCAAATAAGTTCTTCTATTCCAGCTATAATTTTATTTCATGGTTTCACAGCTAATCGTTGTGAATTTGGATTTAGCTTCGTAAGATTGGCTAAACGATTAGAGACTGCTGGTATTGCAGTTTATCGCTTTGATTTTATGGGAAGTGGTGAAAGCGACGGTGATTTCTCAGATATGTCTGTAAGTACCGAACTTGAAGATGCCCATGCTATTTTAAATTATGTTCGCTCACTTGAGTATATTGACTCAAAGCGTATTGGTGTTCTTGGAATGAGTATGGGTGGCTGCGTTGCTAGTCTATTAGCAGGACTTCGTCCACATGATATTCAGTCACTTTGCTTATGGGCACCCGCTGGTTTTATTCCTGACATGGCTAGAAATGGATTTTTACTTGGAAAACAAATAACGGAAGAGATAAAGGAATCTGGTTATCTTCCATGGGGAACTCTACAAGTCGGTATGAAATTCTTCACTCAAGATATTAACTTACACGTTTATGAAACGGCACAGAAATTTGAAGGATCTGTTTTATTAGTTCATGGGGATAAAGATTTAACTGTTCCAATCGAGACTTCTTATGAATATTTGAAATACTACAATAATCGAGCACAACTCATTACAATCACCGGTGCAAGTCATGGATTTGAGACTCTTAATTACTTAGCATTATTATTTGAGTCAACAGAATCATTTTTTAAATCGCAATTACTTTAGGCAGGGAGTTTCCTGCTTTTTTGGTGCTTAAAATAGTTATCATATCAAAAATTTAGCTTACATAAAAATTAATGAAAGGGTGTGTTAACTATTGAATTTTCAGTTTATCATAGAGTATATTTATCAACTTTTTTTATTAAGTCCTTACTTATTTACCTCAGTAGTTTTAGTTCAATGTGTATATTTTTCTTGTCGCAATAATGAATCACACGAATTAGATTTATCTAAAAGTTTATGGGGAATTCTTATTATCACCCTTTTAACCTTGATGGAGTTCTTTATTCCTGGTATTTGGGACCTAAAAATCTCACACAATGTAATAACCCTCTTTTTAACAATTGATTTAGTATTAATCTGTCTTGTCACTATATTCCATAACAGTAGCGAAAGCAAAAAGAAACTAGTTTATTTACTTTCTATTCCTGCTCTACTAACCTGTTTAATCCTATTGAATATTATTGCTCTTATCTGTCCCACTAGTTAAGAGAAATAAATAAACGACTAATTGAATAACATAACACTAACCCAAAAACTTACCCCTAAGTTTCTTTAATAAATAAAAAACCTCTAATTAATTTACTCATCACTTCATCTCACAAGCTCTATTATACTTAGTTTCCCACAAATTTTGAATTTAAAAAATGTCACAGATTTTTGTCGAAATCTGTGACATTTTCCATCATAGAGATTTTATTAATGAAGTATACTGTAACACTTTATCTGGTTTAATTAAACTCTCGTTAATAATTGTTTTATAAAGTTGTTTTTCCATCAACAATAAAGTTGAGGGAATAGCTAATGCTTGTTTGATTAACTATTTTACTTCTTCAAATAAAGATTTAATTGAATCAAAATCCTTTAAATCAAGATACATTTGAAGTCCCCATGTAATAAAATCCTCTTTTTGGTCCATATGAGCACTTGTAAAAATATCTCTTTTAATTTCATTAAAAATTGATTTAGCTTCTTCATATTTTTTCAATCGATAATTAATTTCACCTACTATAGAGTTAGTCACACTGTTATGTGAATAGTTCTCTCTATACTTCAATGATAAATCTAAATATTTTAAAGCTTCTTCATAAAATCCATTATTGTATTCTAAATAGGCTAGATTATGATAAGCATGTCCTAAAATTGGAGGACAAAATGGATTTTCAATGAACTCTAATAATATTTTTTTGGCCTCTTCATCCTTATTTTGTTTTTGTAAAATCATCCCTTTTAATAAATATGATGAACCTTTTGCCATTATATCTTCATTCTGATTCATTATTTCATCAATATAAATTAAGCTTTGTTCACAATCTCCATCATACAAATAACTAGTAGACATATCATATAAATTTTTATATTTAAGACTTCCTGTCTCTTCTGATAAGAAATAACTAGCTATCTTATATTGTGCAATGGCATCTTTATACTGCCCCAGCTGATTAAAGTTTACTCCAACCAAATTATAATATTTAGCTGGGTTGATATCCGTTTGATTACAATATGAAATAGCCTTTAAAAAGTATTCATTTGATCTCTGATGATCACGAGTAGTGTAATAATGAATTGCTATTTTCTCATTCAAATTAATAAGTGGTTGAAATAATTCATATTTTGTCGCAACTTCATTAAATATCTCATAATCACTTAGACCGTACTCTAACGTGCAATGTTCCTCTAACCAAATTTCTGCTTGTTGTTCTGGTGTTAAACAAAATTGTTCATACGTATAATTCTCTTTAAACAATCCATTTGTTAATTGATCTAATGCATCATACATGAGTTGTTTCATTTCTTCATTTAAAGATCTTTTATTTGTTTCTAACATACTAATATAGTTACGTGAAAATCCAAACGATTCAAAGGCAACTTGTTTTAATCCATACTGTTTACGTACTTGACGAATTTTTTCTCCAATTGTTAAAAACATAACGTATCCTCCGAACCTTATTTACAAATGATTACCTTATATTTTAACGTATAACTAACTCTTTGTATAAAAAAATATCTAAAAGTATGCTATTTTTTGGCTAAATTAACTAATCTCAAAAGCTCTTGTTTATCAATTTCACCAAATGGAGATTTGTTTATTCTAACTGCTGTTCCAAAGTGGAAGTCTGTAGCCCCTGTCTCTGTTTTTATCAAATTGAAATTATCAAGAGTTAGTCCTCCTCCTAATAAAACGTTAATGTGTCCTGACTTGGCAATCATTTGTTTAATCACATCGCCATTCTTCGTAATATGATTCAGTCCCCCTGCCGTTAAAATATTTGTAATCTGTGGATATTTAGATAATGTCTGAACACTTTCAAGTACATTTGTTTCATCTATGGCTTTATGAAACGTAACTTCTAATCCATTACAAACATTTAAAAGTTGTTTAAGTTGTTGTTCCTCAATCTGATTTTGACCATCTAATAGTCCAAGAACAATCCCATTTGCGCCCAATGATTTAATGATTTCGATATCCCGAATCATTAAATCTACTTCCTCATTACTATAATTAAAACTTTTAGCATGATGCCTAACCATGACATTGACTGGAATTTTCACACTTTTCACAACACTCTCAATAATAGCGTAGCTTGGCGTCAATCCCCCTTCTGTTAAGGCACTAACTAGTTCAATTCGATCAGCTCCACATTCTTCAATTGTTTTTGCATCTTCTAATGTCATTGCAATAATTTCTAGCATAAATATCCTCCCTTACATGTTCCGCTCACCTATATTCTCTCATAAATTATATTAAAAGGGGGCATATAGATGAATGAAGCTACATCTGATTATATTTGGATTAATGATGAATTAAATAATTTTAATCAAATTATTCCTAGACGATACACATTAGTACATGATCCTAATATCTCAGACTTATTTCTTTGTATCAACCATGAATTCATGTATCAACATTTAATTTCTAGTGAATTTAAATTATTAGGTGAATGGACAACTTATGATGAAAAAAAATATCTGTATTATATTTATATCGATGTTGATTTCATTCATCCAACTAAAAATTTAAACCCTATTGATGCTTTAATTGCGGAGCTTCCTCGTTTAATCAAAGCTATCAAATACGGAGATTGTTCTTTTTTTTCTCAACATGAGCAGTTATTAGATTCATCCATTTATCTTTTTCTTCATTCTAAAGATCCTACTCTTGATTGTATAAAATACGTCGGGTTATTTTCTGATTATATATAAAAAAGGAGTCCGATATTCGACTCCTTTTTTTGATATTAAACTAATGCTTTCATTGCATCTGCAACGAATTCTACATTTGTTCCAACAATGATTTGAACATTTGTTTTACTTAATCTAACAACTCCGCGTGCTCCAATTGCTTTTAATGCTTTATCCTGTACTAATGTAGCATCTTTTACTTCTAGACGAAGGCGTGTTGCACAGTTATCGATTTTAACTAAGTTTTGACTTCCACCTAAACCTTCAATGTATTTTTTAGCAAGTTCATTATAATCTCCTGAAATTACTGTATTTTCAGTGAACTCCTCGTCGTCTTCTTCACGACCTGGTGTTGGTAAGTTTAATTTTGTAATTAAGAAGTAGAATACTACAAAGTATAAAACTGCCATTCCTAATCCAACTAATAAGATTAATAGTGGTTTAGTTGCAAAATTAAAGTTAATTGCATAATCAATAAATCCTGCTGAGAATGTAAATCCATGTAAGATTCCTAATGAATCAACAATAAATCCTGAAATTGCAGAAAGTACTGCATGCACGACTAATAAAACTGGTGATAAGAAAATAAATAAAAATTCTAGTGGCTCTGTTACCCCTGTTAAGAAAGCTGTTAAAGCAAGTGATAGTAACATTCCTCCCACTGCTTTACGTTTTTCTTTTTTAGCTGCAAAGTAGATTGCAAGTGCTAAAGCAGGTAAACCAAACATCATAACTGGGAAGAATCCTGCCATAAAATGACCAGCCGTTGGATCTCCTTCAAAGAAGCGGTTTAAGTCACCTGTTACTCCATTGTATTCCCCTAATTGGAACCAGAAGAATGAGTTTAATACATGGTGTAATCCCATTGGAATTAATAAACGATTAAAGAACATGAATCCTGCAACACCAAAGGCTCCCATTCCGGCAATTCCAACTGAAGCATCCGATAAAGCATTTTGAATCGTTGGCCAAATCATTGCTAATGGAATTGCAACAACAAATGAAATTAAACCAGCCATAATTGGAACTGAACGTCGTCCCCCAAAAAACGCTAAGAATTCTGGTAACTTAGTATTACGGAATCGGTTATAACATAATCCTGCAATAACCCCAGCTAAGATACCACCTAAGAATGAAATATCTAATGTTTCAGCCACTGCCTCTGCATAGTTATTTGTCCAATATGTTGCTGTTACATTTGTTAACGTTAAGTAAGTAATGACCCCTGCAAGTCCAGCTGCACCATTTTGATCATCTGATAAACCTACGGCAACCCCTACTGCAAATAATAGTGGTAAATTATTAAATAATGCAGACCCAGCTGCTGCAAAATACGGTAGAACATTTTCAACAAACGCTCCTGATCCTAATGCTTCAATAACGTCTGGTTGTCCAAGACGTAACATTAATCCTGCAATTGGTAAACAGGCGATCGGTAGCATCAGTGATTTTCCAATGCGTTGTAAAAACTTAATCATATTACTTCCCCCTACACTTTATTAAGATATCGATAAAAATAATAAGCTCTATCCATAGATCATTATTTTTATGCAAAATATTTGTCCATCAACTGGTTATGATAAAATGCCTTTTCTAAGTGGTCTATACCAATTGTGCATCTATAGTTTAAATGAAATCGTTTTCCATTTCAAGTGTTTTTTATAAAAAAAGAGAAAAAAATGATATTTTATATAATTTAATAGAAAAAAAGAGAGTATTTCGTTGTTGAAATACTCCCTTTTTTATTAACATCGTTTATAGTCCTCTTCAGAAAGTAAACTCGCCGCCTCAGCATCTAAAATTAAAACAATATCACTGTGGAATTGTAAAATAGAAGCTGGAACTTCCGGACGTACTTTTCCATGCACTGTATCATAGATTGCTTTGGCCTTACCTGCTCCTGAAGCCAGTAACATAATTTTTCGGCTTTTAAAAATTGATCCTGTTCCCATTGTAATAGCTTGCTTTGGTACCTCTTCTAAACTATTAAAGAATCTAGCATTTGCTTCTCTTGTTGATTCATCTAATTCTACCACATGAGTTCCTTTTTCAAATAGAATCGTTGGCTCATTAAATCCAATATGAGCATTGTTTCCAATTCCAAGAACCTGAATATCAATTCCTTCAGAGTTTGCAATAGCTGCATCATAATTTGCACATTCCGCTTCAATATCTGAAGCCATCCCATTTGGAATATGAATATTTTCCTTTAAAATATTCACATGCTTAAATAGATGTTCATTCATAAAATAATGATAGCTTTGATCATTGCTTTCAGGAAGTCCATAATATTCATCTAAGTTAAAAGTTTGGACTTCTGAAAAATCTAATACACCACTTTGATACATTTTAACCAAATTTCCATACATCCCAATTGGCGTACTTCCTGTTGCTAACCCTAAAACAGAATTTGGTTTTAATGTAATTTGACTTAAAATCATTTGTGCTGCTTTTTTGCTCATTTCATCATAATTTTCACATACTAAAATTCTCATCATTAACACCCCTCTACGCTAAATGATTAAAAATAATACGACCTTCTGAAATTGCTAAGTGACAGTTCATTTCCTCATCAAAGATTGAGATATCCGCATCTTTTCCCACATGTAAACTTCCTTTATAATCATCAATTCCAATTGATGTGGCTGGATTTAAAGAAGCCATATGAATTGCCTCATTAATCGTAGCATTCGTATTTTGTAAGAAGTTATAAACTGCCTTATTCAATGTTAAAACACTACCTGCCAAGCTTCCACTTTCAAGTCGTGCCGCTCCATCTTTAACATACACATCTTGTCCACCAAGGTCATATTTTCCGTCTTTCATACAACCTGCTCTCATACTGTCCGTAATTAAAACAACTTTATGTTTACCTTTATTATCTAAAACAAACTGGAATAAGCTTTTATTAATATGAATCTTGTCAGCAATCATTTCGCAATAACAATTGCTTGTTAAAGCTGCTCCGACAACTCCTGGCTCACGATGATTGAGTGGTGTCATGGCATTAAATAAATGTGTCACATGAGATACTCCATAATCTATAGCTTCCATCGCCTGATCATAAGTTGCATTTGTATGACCAATCGATAACGTAATATCAGTTTTGTCTTTTACTTCCTTTGTAAATGAATAATCATCGTCCATCTCCGGAGCGTATGAAACTAATTTAATAACATCCGTATAATCCTCAATAAATTTATAACTTGGCTTTACAATATATTGTTCCGGTTGAGCCCCCTTATAAATGGCATTAATAAATGGACCTTCCATATGGGCTCCCATAACTTTTGCTCCATCAAATTCTTTACTCATACATTCACGAACCACTTTTAATGCTCCATAAATATCCTCAGGGCTCATCGTCATTGTTGTCGGTAAAAAAGATGTCACACCATTCTTAACAATCCCTTCACTAATCGTTTGAATAGCCTCTACACTTTGATCCATCGTATCAGCTCCACAACTTCCATGAACATGAACATCAATAAGTCCCGGTGCAACATAATTCCCTCTTGCATCAATCACCTCATGATTAGCAGGAACTTCATCACTAATTTCGACAATTTGTTTATTAAAAACTAAAACTTTATTTTCAAGAACTTTATCTGGCATAATAATCTTTCCGTTTACTATTGCGTACATACTCCACCTCTTTTATTAATTTTCATTCAATACAACTTCAAACTCATGTTTATCCGTTAGGAAAATAGACGATGTATACTCCATCACTTCCTCAAACTCTGTATAAACAACACGGTCAATTTTAAGTGCTAAAGTATTAATTTCACACTGTAATAAACCGGCTTGCTCTTTAGTAATCATAACAGGCGTAATCACTTGCTCCGCCCTTACAATCTTATGCTGATACCTTTCCTTATATAGTTGATATAATGAGTTTTCTTTTATTAAGTTTTCTGTTAAATCCGGACACATATCTTGATTAATATATACAGTCTCAAGAATGAATGGATCGTTGTCGATTGAACGGAGACGTTTAATCTTATAAACTAACGAATCTAAGTTTAATAAATTTAACTTCTCTCTTACATTTTTAGAATAAGTATCTAGATTAAACACAAGCAATTCATTTTCAACTTGATATCCTCGTTTAGTCATGATTTCTGTAAAACCTTCTAACTTTTGATATCGATGTTTTTTCTTTTTATATGCTACAAATGTTCCTTTACCTTGATGACGATTTAAAAGTCCTTCATTGACTAAACTTAAAATCGCTTTGTTAACAGTCATTCTACTAATTTCTTGATGCTTACAAATGTCTCGTTCAGACATTAAAAAACTTCCCTCTTTTAATTCTTCTGTTTCAATCATCTCTTTAATAATAGAAGAGAGCTGAATATGAAGTGGAACTTTTGAGTTCTTATCCACTTTCTTCACTATTTATCCGCCTCTTTCAGTGTTTACTTATATGACAATTTAAAATGGTATATACCAATTTCATCATACTTCTATTTTAATTGAAATCGTTTTCTAAATCAAGGGGTTTAAAAATGATTCTAAAAATATCATATAAAATCAAGATTATCCTAATCCGCTTCTCTCATTTTAATTATATATAGTTTCTATAATGAATTCTTGTCATATCAAAGCTACCTTCCTATTTATATTCATTGCTGCTAGAATCCCCTACTTTTACACCAAGATATATGATTTAGATGGAATCAATGATGGGGGCTATGAAACAGAATAAAACGCAAGACGGAATCACGTCTTGCGTTTTATTTTTTTACATCTAAAATTTGATTTCCTTCTAAATGACCATAATATTGAAAATTCGTGTTTAAATTTTCAAGTAATGTGACTTCTTTTCCATCGGCTAATCGTCGTACTAAGTTTAATTTATCTTTCCCTACAAATTGTAGAAACACTAACTCATTATTTTCAATTTCTTGTGGATAAAAATCAAAAGTTTTTTTACTTTGGGTTAGTTGTGTTGATTTCTTAGTGGTTAAATCATAGACATAAAGATGATTACTGCCAAGTTCAAATGGTTTATATTCTTTCGGTACTTCTAATCCCGCTGAATAATATAACTTAGAACCATCAAATGAAAATATAGGACTCATGGCTGTCATTTCATTTGATAATATTGGAATCATTTCTTGACTTTTAACCTTAAAAAAATAGAGATGCTTATTCTCATTCATAACTCGGCCTTCACCTTCTATAAGGGCGACCACATCATTGGATATCGGATTAATCGCTAAATTGTCGAGATAAACTAGCATTGTAATCTGATTAAATTTTATAAATGTATCATTAGACGTATCATACATCCCTAAATTAACACCATCTGCTGTGATTGATCCTGAATTTGGCTTACACCAAATATAGATCAACTTTCCATCTGAAGAGAGTTTTGCAATTGAAGGGTTAAAACCAATCGATGTTTTCGTCACAGGTTCATAACCAATTAAAATTGATTCATCAAGACTCTTTGAATCATATTCTACAATCCCAATCGGCCAATTATAATCAGGCACAATAGCATATTTCTTCGCAAATAGGACGCCCTGATTATTCATCTTCAATTCATCGTATACATACCCTGCTCTTTCAAGAAAGAGTGAAAATTCATGAGTCTCTAGATTAAATTGATACACATTCCCTTCATTCTTTGAGAAGATTAACTGATTTTCATGCCAGATATAATCTTTAACACCCTCCACTTTAATTAACATTTCTTCATTATTAACAAGTGACGATATATATAAATTGGATTTTTCATCTTGATAGGCAACATACGATTTACTTTCTGATATAAGAGGTTTAAGAAATTTATCCCCTTGATTCAAGATAGTAGTCTTATTGTTTTCTAAATTAATCATGACGACTTGATTCTCAGTCATCGCAACAACCGCTGACTGGGCCAACACTGAGTAAGATTGAATCATTACCATCAAAAATAGTAGGATGATTTTCTTCATAATCATTTCCTTATTATTCTAATGATGCAGAAATTGTAACTAATACCTGACTTTCTAGCGTTGCTAAAACATCATGTTCAATACGAGCATCAAACTCTAAAAAGTCACCACTATTCAACTCATAGCTTTCACCATTACTAAAACTCATGCTGATTTCACCTTTAATAACATGAATCGTTGCATATCCGTTATGGCTATGCTTTGGAAGTCCCTTTCCAACTTCAAAATTAAAACAAACCGTACGAAACCTAGGATTGTTTGCAATTAATTGCTTTGCTTCTTTTAACTCATTTAACTTATAAAATTGACTCATAATATGACCTCCATTTCAACTTTATTATGGATATTTAAAATCATACTATGAGTCAATCGCATATAATGTATTATCAAAAAAGCTGAGAGTCCCGGTTATCCAAACGTAAAAGTCTTATTCAATTGTCGCTGACACGGTTTTGTCAGTGTACAATTGAGAGACTTTATAGTCTGGATGGGACTCGAAGCTAGATTAATTCACCCCAGACAAAGTTATTCTATACTTAAAAACCAAGTAAGAATAACTTTGTCTGGATAAGATGGTCTAAACTTCACTTACATTCAGTTAGAGCCATCTAAAAGATTGAAAATCCTGCTTAACTCTCTCAAGTGAAGAAAAGATAGAATTGAAAAATTGACTGCATTCTTTTCGAACTGTAACAAAGAGTTGTGATTTGCGATGAGTAAACTCAGGATAACTGACTACTATGCTTCGATTTACTCAGCAAGTAGATGTAAAAGTTAGATTGAAATCTATATTGGAGGCGATATAATGCGTAATTTTACCCCAGATAAACTGTGGATTAACTATCAATTACGCAATTTAAATCAATTAAATCCTAGACGATACACATTAACGCATTCCGATGAAACAGGCGACCTATTTCTAGTCATTAGCTCTGACTATGCTTACGATAAATTAACTGCTATGCGTGATGAAGTACTTGGAGAATGGACAACAAAAGACTTTCAAAACTATTATTTTTATGTTTATGTTCGATTAGACGGTGAAGACGGGACAAAATCTACCGCACGCCGAAATGAAATATTTATTAAGGAACTACCTACCGCACTCAAAGCTATTAAATATGGAGACCCCTATCTCTTTACCGTTTATCCACAATTCAACTCTGCACCAATATATATCCATTTCCAATCAGACGACCCAAAATATAATCGAATTGAATATTATCAGACATTTAATGAGTATTAAATAACCAAGATAAGAGTTATTCTATATAGAAACAGAAATGTATTTCACTATTATAAATGAGTCTCAGTACTGAAGTCTTTTTGATCCTTAGGCATCACTATAGTCCAGTTAAAAGTTTTCCAAGTGTGAAAAACTTATCTGGACTTATATTAAAAAATCCCTTCTCTATTTTTGAGAAGGGATTTTTTAATATAAGTATTGTAACAAAATTCTAAAGCTTTTAGATCATGCTATTTTTCATCTTTAATTTTCAAGCCAGCTACCATCAAAGAACGATTTGATTCCATCTCCAATTGCTTGAAGTCCGTCTTTAATCATTTCTCCTAATCCTTTAGGTTGCTCCTGTGGTGCCTCTTCAATAACTGGAGGAGTGTTTAACGCATCTTGAATTGTTTGTTTAATATTCAATAACGTTTCATTAGTTGGATCAATTTCTAAGCCTTTCATAATTTCATTCACGGCTTTCTCATAGTCTTCTTGTTCTAGATAATCTAATGCCTTTGCTCCTATTTCTTGTAGTTGCCATCTTTGAATCGATTCTAAATAACGAAGTGCAAAATCGTAATTTGGATCTAATGGTAATACGGCTTCAAATGAAGCTTTAGCATTGTCCCACTCTTTTGCCTCAATCCATGACTTTCCTTCATTATATGCTTGGCGTGAACTATTTAACGATTCTAATTGAGTCATAATGGTATTGACTTCATCTGTTTGAATAACATATAACTTAATTTTTTCAAGTCGACGAACAGCTTCTTTATAAAATAATCCATCTGATTTAAAAGCATCTAAAATTGATTGAGCTTCTTCAATCAGGTATGCATCAAATTCAGTTTTTTGTTCTTTTGAAAGCTTACTTTCAACATTTTCGTAAGCTGTTAAATCATCTGATTGATAGGCTTCTTTTGCAAGTTCAAGTTGATTGGGTCTAAGAATCATCCATGCGATGATCATTGCTAACCCTATTCCTAATATACTCATAACGCTAATTAAAATTCGTCTATTTTTCGTTTCAAAATTTTTAGATTGTGTCACGACATCATTAGATTCATTTAATGGCTTTCCACATCCACTACAATACGTAGCCTGATCTAAGTTCTCGAAATCACAGTGTTTACATTTCAATAGTTATTCCCTCCTAATTCTTCACCTACTATCAATATACCACAAAATAGACCATGTAAAAAGGAGGGGGAATTTTTGTTAAATTTAAAAGGAGGCATGGCCTCCTCACTTATTATTCTGCTAAATAGTCTGAAACTGATTCTGTTTGTTTACTCGATATAAACTCATATAAACCCCCGATAACCAATCCAAGAAGGGCTGGAATTACCCATCCTAATCCTTGTTCATAAAGAGGTAATTTTTTTAATAGCGTCGAAACAAATCCAAACTGTAACCCAACTTGGCCTAAAGCATCTAAAATACTAATTGTGGCGGTGAATAAAATAGTTAAGCTATAGACAGCACGGCTTCCATTGATAACGCGATTGACCATGGCTAAGATGATTAGCATAATGGCAACTGGATAGATAGCATTTAAGATTGGAACTGAGATTCCTAAAATTTGATTTAATCCCATATTCGCTAACACCATGCTCACTAACGATAAAATAGCCGCCCAATGTTGATAAGTTAATTTAGGTGTTAACGTTGCAAAATATTGTCCACAAGATGTAATTAATCCAACACATGTTGTTAAACAAGCTAATGTAAAGACAATGGCTAAAAGAATCGCTCCCGGTTGACCAAAGATATAAGTCATGACATTAGTTAATGTTTGAGCTCCATTTTCAGTCGCTCCGTATAAGCCCCCACTCATCGCACCTAAATGGCCTAGAATTGAATAAATTAAAATTAATAAAATTCCGGCAAAAATTCCTGCTTTAACCGTTGTACTGACAATCGCTTTTTCATCTTCTAGTCCTTTTGACTTAATTGCTAATGCAATCACAATTCCAAAATTTAATGCTGCGATCGTATCCATAGTTAAGTATCCATCTAAAAACCCTTGAACAAACGCAGAACTTTTATAATTACCTGTTGCAACTCCGTAAGTTCCTAGTGGTTTTAAAATAGCCCCTAAAACAATCAAAGAAATTAAGATTAATAAGGTTGGTGTCAAAACTTTCCCCATTCGATCTACTAACTTTGTTGGCGTTAAGGATAACCAATACGCAATAACAAAGAAAACTGCTGTAAATAATAAACGCGCTAATGCAACCGAGAAATACTCTGGTAAATAAGGTGAGACTGCCATTTCAAACGGTAAACTTCCTGCACGTGGAATCCCAAGTCCAGGACCAATTGATAAATAAATTAATACAGTAAAAACTGACGCAAAAACAGGATTCACACGATTTGCTAAATTATATAGCCCCTTAGATTTTGCAACTGCCACAACTCCAAGAACCGGAAATCCTACAGCTGTAATAAAAAAACCAAGCATCGATATCCATGTATTAACCCCCGCTGACTGACCTAAAAACGGTGGAAAAATTAAATTTCCTGCTCCAAAGAATAAAGAAAATAACATCAAACCAACTAACAATAAATCTTTTCTTGATAACTTATTCATTAAATCGTCTCCTTCTTGTGTAGGGAAATCCCCCTTTAATAACATAACTCCATATAAACACTTTCAATTTCTAATATCACCACAAATATCTGACTCCATAAAAATTCCCCCTTTCAAATAAAAACACATATCATCATGCCAAGTAGCTATTAGACTCTCAACTATCCTCCTCTAGCAGGTAATAAAATCCCCTGGAGTCCTTATCCTCTCATAGAGAGGTTTCCTCAACCAATGGGGTAATTCTAAATATAAAAAAAGCCCCTGGGCCCCCATGCTAAGTAGCCGTTAGGCTCTTAGCTCCCCTCCTCTAATGGGGTAATTCCACATAAAAAAAGCCCCTTGATTAATCAAGGGACGAAAATTCTCCGTGGTACCACCCAAATTCTATAATCTAAAAAAGACTATAGCACTCTACTCATCTCACCTTTTATCAGGCTTTAATGACTTTATTTGATAACGGGAAAAGAGACCCGATAAGACTTACTTTTATTTCAGCCTTACTTCTTCGAGATGATTTTCAGTTAATTCATGACCATCGATTCTCAGCTAACATCGACTCTCTGTGAGATATTAAACTAACTTACTCTTTCTCTTCAACGAATTTAAATGATGTGTTAGGAGTATGTTATCACCTCATGTACACATTGTCAACACATCTCAAACACATTTATTACAGTTTATTCCATTCATTAACCGATACCTCCGTAAATAATCCCCAATAAAATAACAAGGATTGTCATTGGCACGAAAATTAATTTTCCAAAATAAACAAATGATTTTCCTAATGAGTATTTAGCACCTTTATTAACTTCGTCTAAAATATCCCCTTTGTATAAGTAAAAGAATGCAATTGCTGTAATCATTGTGCCAACTGGGGATAAAATAATCGTTATAAAGTCTGCAAACAAATTAAACCATTCCATATTAACAGCTAATGGTATCGCAAGCAGTAAGCAAATCAATGAGATGATAATGGTTGATTTTGCACGGGATAAATGTCTACTTGTCATTAACGCTTCAACAGGTCCCTCTAACATCCCAATTGATGAGGAAATAGCAGCAAAGATAATACTTAAGAAAAAGATAATAGCCATAATATTTCCATATGGCATCACTTTAAAAATCGCAGGTAATGTAATGAAAAGTAACGCGGGTCCTGATGCCGGATCAAATCCGAAAGCAAAGGTCGCTGGAACGATGATAAATGATGCTAGTAAAGCGGCTATTGTATCAAAGATAGCCATTTGAAATGATGCTGAAACAATATCATATCCATCATTTGTATAACTTCCATAAACAACCAATGAACATCCACTCAGAGAAACCGAGAAAAAGGCCTGCCCAAGGGCTATTACCCAAGTATCAACTTTTAATAAATACTCCCATCTTGGTTTTAATAAGTATTCGATTCCAACTTCCGCTCCAGGTAATGTGACAGAACGAATAATTAAAATGATAAATAGGATTAAAAGAAGTGGCATGGCAATTTTATTTAGTTTTTCAATGCCTTTTGCAACACCTATTTTCACAATTAAAACAGTTGTTAACATGGCGATAATTAACCAAATAACGGATGATGTTGAACCAGCAAATTGATTAAAAAATGCGGTAGCATCCAAAGTCATTAACTCTCCTGTTACACTTAATATAAAGTATTTTAATATCCACCCGACTACAACAGAGTAAAACATGAAAACTCCTGCTACCCCAAGCACTGGTATTAAAGAAATTATTTTTGCACCTTTTAGTTTACGCGATCTAAATATTTCACGAATTCCAGTCGGTGCTCCTGCCTTAAAAAGTCGTCCGAATGAAAACTCCGTAATAAGTCCAGTTGTTCCTAATATAAAAATAAAGATGAAATATGGAATTAAAAATGCAGCTCCTCCATAAGCGCCTAAGCGATATGAGAATAACCATATATTCCCGAGTCCAAGTGCGGCTCCAACACATGAAATCAAAAAGCCAAATTTGGAACTAAATGTTTCTCGTTTATTGTTAACTGACATGATTTTTCTCCTTTCACAACTATAACGATAAAATTAAAAGGGCCACATTGAAGTTACAATGTGACCCTTTTTGCCTAGGATAATAAAAAGGTCACATTGTTTAAACTCTATGTGACCACGAAAAATATATTTGGTCATCATAGATACTACCGTATACGGCTTGTATCTATGATGAATGACTTCAATCTAAGAATACAAACCTGTCTAGTATGACCAGTTACGCCAATTATTTAATTGCACATTAAATGTATTCATTAGAAATCGTCTCCTTTTTAATTTTATCTTTATAGTTAACTAGATTATAGATTTATCACCTATAAATGTCAATTATAATATTTTAAAAAGTGCTGTTCTACTAACTCTGCACTTAATTTTTCATGCGCTAGTTCATATGAGCTAATGCAAAGTCCCCCTAAAATAGTAGCATATTTCATACAGTCTATTATTGATTTCCCATTCAAATACGCATATAAAAAACCACTAAAGAAACTATCACCTGCACCGTTCGCATCTTTAAATTTATAATCAGAAATAATCGGAAGTTCAATCCATTCGCCCGTTTTCGTTAGGGCTGTTGCCCCACCACTACCATGTGTACAAACAATTAATTCTTTCCCCTGACTCATCCATTGCAACATCGTTTCATGATATTCTGGTAAATTATCTGAGCTAACAAAGATGTAATTAGCTGCTTCAATGTATGGTTGGTGATATTGATTTTCCAGATTATAATCATGTAAATCAGTCCATATTGGTTTTTGATGTTTTTCGATAAGTTTGATGAGCTGTTTTGTGTAACTGATGATATTTAAAACGACGATATCACATTCCATAATTAATTTCTCTAAGCGCTCTAAATCTAATGCTGGTTGAGCAGAACCTTGTGTCACAAAAATAGAAATTCGTTGTCCAAGTGGATCAAGTAAATTCACATGTCTCTCTGTTCCGAGTGGATCAAAGTCGTACTCAAAATTTACACCAGCGTCTTTTAATTTTCGAATAATTTTATGACCATATTCATCGTCTCCGATAACTGAATGAAGCGTCGTATCAATCCCGAGTTTTGTTAAATTTAAAGCTTTCCCCGCTCCTGTTGAACCTAATGTTTCATTAAGTGGTGAGCTCGCAAATAATGTTTGTGGCTGACCTTGTGGCAATTTATCTAAATAAACAATCGAATCGAATGTTGTTCCGCCAATCACTAATACTTTCTTCAAAACTATCCCCTCCCCTGTAGTCTCACTATCTATTCAATTATATTTTAACGCTTACATTTTTTGTGACCATTCTGTGGATTAAATGTAAAGATTAGTTAAAATCTACTGTAGTCTAGCTGCTTTCAAACATGTTATAATGAACTCTTACACAAATCGTCAAGTAATGACATCATGTAAGAAAATAATCTATGAGGTGAGAGTATGAACGGTGTTGAACAAATCGTTAAAGATAAAACATTAACATTCGAACAAAAAGTTGTATCTTTAGCACGTTTTGCAGAAAACAGTGTTGAAGTTTTAAATATTTCAGAAGAAACTCAAAAATTACGTGATGCAGGGATTATCTGTGATTTATTTGAAGGAAACGTCCCTTACCGACCACGATATATCCTTCCTAACTATGAAAAGTTCATGAAAGAAGGTTCAAAATTCTTACAATTAGAGCCACCGACAAATATTTGGGAAGCAACAAACTACTTATTAATTTTCTATAAACATGTTCCATCTATTACGACGATGCCAGTTTACATTGGAAATATCGATTACTTATTAGAGCCATTCATTGTAGATGAAGAAGAAGCAAAATTAGCAATTCGCTTATTCTTAACACAATTAGACCGCACGATTACAGATTCATTCTGCCATGCTAACTTAGGGCCAAAACCAACTCGTGCTGCTAAAATCATTTTAGAGGTTGAGCGTGAACTTGAAAACGCGATTCCAAACTTAACATTAAAGTATAGTGAAGAAACACCAGATGACTTAGCGATTGAAGCGATTAAAACTGCTTTAAAAACGGCTAAACCAAGCTTTGCAAATCATGCAATGTTTACAGAAGATTTAGGTGACTATGGGATTGCAAGCTGCTATAATGGACTTCATGTTGGCGGAGGGGCCCATACACTAGTTCGTATGCGTTTATCAAAGCTAGCTGAAACTGCATCTGACATTGAAGATTTCATGAATAATAAATTACCTCATGCAATGACTTGCATGGCTAACTATATTAACGAACGTATCCGCTACATTGTAGAAGAAAGTACATTCTTTGAAACAAACTTCTTAGTAACAGAAGGATTTATCTCTAAAGATCGCTTTACTTCAATGTTTGGACTTGTTGGACTTGCTGAATGTGTCAACATCTTATTAAAAGCAGAAAAATTAGAAGATAAATTCGGACATTCGAAAGTTGCTGATGATTTAGGAGTTCGCATCATGGATACAATGGAAGATTTCATTAAAAACTTTGAAAGTAAGCATTGTACAGTGACTAATGAGCGTTTATTACTTCACGCTCAAGTAGGTATCGGAGATGATATTAATACAAGTCCGGGTGCTCGTATTCCTATTGGTGAAGAACCAGAGCTTTGGAAACACTTAAAACAAACAGCTCGATTCCATAAATACTTTCCTTCTGGAACTGGGGATATCTTCCCATTCGAATTAAATGCCGCGAACAACCCTGAATTTATCTTGAATATTATTCAAGGGGCTTTCAAAGAGGGAATGCGCTACTTCTCATTATACTCATCAGATGCTGATGTGATTCGTATTACAGGATACCTTGTTAAACGTAGCGAAATCGCAAAATTAGATCAAGGAATTGCAACATTACAAGATACGGTTGTTTTAGGTCAAGGACAAGTTCGTAACGGTAAAGTTTACGATCGCAAGGTACGATAATGAAGGGATATCTAAATAAGATTATCCCATTTAGTTCCGTGGATGGTCCTGGTAATCGAACAGCTATCTTCTTACAAGGATGTAATTTTGAATGTGTTTATTGTCATAATCCTGAAACAATTAATCACTGTATTAATTGCAGTATGTGTGTAAGTGCCTGCCCTGTTCAAGCTTTATCTCGCGTGGATCGTCTCGTTAAATTCGATGTTTCAAAATGTGTGGAATGTGATGCCTGTACAAAAAAATGTCATCGTAATAGTACCCCAAAATATAAATTACTGACTGCTGATGACATTATGAACGACATCATGAATTATCGCCCATTTATTCAAGGGATTACAGTATCGGGGGGAGAATGTACCCTACAAGCTCCTTTCCTAATTGAACTTTTCAAAAAAGCAAAAGAAGCGGGATTAACTTGCTTCATTGATACAAATGGTTCGACTGATTTGTCTCTTCAACATGACTTAATGTCGTTAACAGATGGTGTCATGCTTGATGTTAAAGTATGGGATTCAGTCATCCACAAAAAATACATTAAGGCACCCAATGATATGGTATTAAAAAATTTAGACTACTTAATCAAAACAAAAAAACTTTATGAAGTTCGTACCGTTATCGTTCCAGAACTTTTTGATAATGAGGAAACGATTCGTGAGGTAGCCATTCGTATTAGCGGACATGATATCAGATATAAGCTGATTAAGTACCGTAACCTCGGAGTTAGAAAGAATTCATTGAACATGCAAACACCAAGTGATAAGATGATGGCTCATCTTGAAAATATCGCTCATGAAGTTGGATGTTTAAATACGATTGTGGTCTAAATGTAGTGGGTATCGATTGGATTACAAAAAGGTGTTTTCTATACGAAAACACCTTTTTTGTGCTATTTTATAGTATAATGACGAAGGACAAAGGAGGACATTTTATGCCAATTAAAATTCAAAAATTAACATTATGGTTTTATATATTCTTTTTCAGTAGTTTATATTCTTTATCAAAATTAGGAAGTTATGCCAATCAAGGAATGACAGCATTGATAGTAGAGTTATTGATTATCTTTTTCTTTATGGCAATTGGTATTTATTTCTTAATTAAACGTAAAAAAGCAATTGAACAAATAAGAGATAAAACAAACTATCAATCTCTTTATAAACATGAATGGACAACTGCTGCAATTGTATGTGTTTGTAGTGTCATTGACTCATTTTTCTTAACAAAGATTGCTTACTTTGCTTACTTAATTGCTGTTTTTTATCATTTATATTGGTTCTTAAAACATTATACAATGAACTCAAAGAAAGACGTTTAATCGTCTTTTTTTGTTTCATTTGATAAAATAATTCCACATGAAATGAAATAAAGAAATGAAACATCCTATCATACTTTCAATATTAGGATTTTACTTGTTCTTTGGTGGAAGAATTATTTTTTGTCCTGATTGAGATAGGTTTATTATGCTTAATTTATCATCAAAATGATCTTAAATTGCATTCAAAACATTTTATGATTTTAAAAATATATCGGCATGAAATCGTAATCGCAATTCTAGTTTGGCATTGTTATTTTTATTCCTAACATTCTAGTATTTCCTACCACCTACATTCTTGGAGTCTTTCGATTTCTATAGTATTTAACGTCTTGAAATATTAAAAAAAAGCTGCCAAATTAAAGGACAGCTTTTTTATTCACTTAATACACCATCATTTAAATAAACGATTCTTTTGCTAGAGTTAGCTACATTTTTATCATGCGTAATCATCACAATGGTATTTCCCGCTTCATTTAAATCCTTAAATAATTCTAATATTTCTTTTCCCGTCTGTGAATCTAATGCCCCTGTTGGTTCATCTGCTAATAATAAAGAAGGTTTAGTTACAAGTGCTCGTGCAATTGCAACACGTTGTTGTTGACCTCCAGAAAGTTCATTTGGTTTATGAGCGATTCTATCCCCTAACCCGACCATCTTAATACTTTCCATTGCCACCTCAGTTGCCTCATGTCTCGACATTCCTCTAATCAGTAAGGGCATAATCACATTCTGTAAAACTGTATATTGTGGAATTAGATGATACCGTTGAAAGATAAAGCCTATATATTGATTACGAATTAAGGCTAAATCATGATCATCACAGTCATGTACTGCTTGTCCATCAATGAAATATTGCCCTTCATCTAGAGTATCCATCCCACCTAGTATATTCATTAAAGTTGATTTTCCTGATCCAGATGCCCCAAGTATCGAAACAAACTCACCCTTCTTTACCTCAAAATCAATGTTTTTCAAAACATGAAGTGACTTATCTCCTAGTCCATATGATTTATTAATATCTTTTAATTGAATTAAAGTTTCCATATGTCTACTCCATAATATCTACTGCAAATACTTTTTGATTGTCCTCTTCTCCATCCATCGCAATCGCAATAACCGATCCTTCTTTAATATCATTAATACTTCCCTCTCCACCGGTTAAATAGTTTAAAATAGTCGTTCCCGTTGGAATTGTAAAGCTTTTTGTTTCACCTGTATACTCTAACTCTAAAGGTTCCTGTTCTCCTATCAGTAAACTAAAATTTCCACCTTCAACATCTGATGGCATAGCAGCAATACTATCGGTGACAGTAACAGCCTGTCCTATTTCCATTCCGCCTTCTAATTCAATTTCTCCCTCTAATGCCTCTAACTCCTCCTCCGAAAGTTCAAATGGGTTTTTAGCTAAACTCACTTCAATTTCATTTCCAATAATACTTTTAACTTTTCCATAAACTTGCGTTACATTTTGAAAATCTGCTGTTTCATTATCGCCAGGTGATATAACTGTCCCTTCACCTGCTACTTCTTGTTTAGGTGTCTCCTTGTCTGTTGGTATGTTAGACCCACATCCTACTAAACCTACTAATACCATTGTACTAACTGTTGTCATTACTATCTTTTTCATCTTTATCTTCCTCTCATTTTTATTATTTTTGGTACATTGTTTACCCGAATTACAATGTTTCTACTCATATGACAATGCTTCGATTGGTTTTAATTGTGATGCTTTATATGCTGGATATAGTCCGAAAAGGGTTCCTGTAATCATTGCAAATATAATCGCAATAATTTGCCCTTCAATCGAAGGTGATACGGGTGTATTCGTATATTTCATCAATGGCATTAATAGATAGCTAAGTAGCACTCCCATAATGCCACCAAACGTACTAATAATCACTGATTCAAAAAGGAATTGTAGTAAAATCTCTTCTTTCGAACTTCCTAACGCTTTTAAAATTCCTATTTCTTTCGTTCTTTCTTTAATGGATAAGAATAAAACGTTCATGATTCCAATTCCACCCACAATAAAGACAATCGTCGCCATTGCAATCAGTAGCATATTCATCGTTCCTGCTGATTGAGTGGCAGCTTCAATACGACTTCCTGCATCTTCTAACGTGTAATAACTACCATCATCTAAAACATAGTTTAGTGTACTTTTCATCTCTTTCATCGAAAACTTAACGGTTGATAAGTCTTTAGATAAAGCGACAATTTGAGGCATTGTATACTCATTAAGAATTGATTGCTCTGCTGTTGTAAATGGAATGAAAATCGTATCATCTGCACTTAATCCTTGAAGTCCATCTCCTTTTCGTTCTAATATTCCGATAATCGTAAATGCTTTATCTCCAATTCTAATCGTACTCCCAATAGCTTCTTCTACATTAGGATAATATTTCTTTGCAATGCCCTCACCAATAACCGCTACACTCGTCATTTCTTCAACATCAAATTCAGAAATATTCTCACCATAAGCTGTTTCAAGATTTGAAACTAATGAATATCCTTCTGTCACTCCAGTCACGGAAATATATTCAGTTTTTCCATTTAACGTTACTTCGCTATAAGCATCCCCCCTTAAATAAATACCCTTAAGTGTCTGGCTTTCATCCATCATCTGTTCCATAAGATCTTGTGTTAATTTAGGAATTTCACTAAAATCTTTATTTCCTATCTTCATGTAATCCAAATTAACATAAACAGTTTCGGCACTTAACCCACTAAACTGTGCCTTTACTTCTTCTTCTCCCCCACGACCAATGGCAATAACCATGACAATCGTGACCGATCCCACAATAATTCCAATTGAAGTTAACATTACTTTTACTTTGTTTTGTAGAATGTTAATCATAACGATGCGTAGCATTTCTAATAACTTCATCTTTTTAACCTCCTACTACAACAATGTCACCTTCACTTAAACCATTTTTAATTTCACTGACACGACCATCAGAAAACCCCGTTGTAATCTCAACGTCTTCAATTGTTCCATCTTCACGTTTTACCTTTACCATCTGTTTTCCATCAACTAACGTAATGGCCTTATTAGATAATATTAAAACATCCTTCACTTCTTTAATGATGAACTTTGCATTTACCGTCATTCCTTCAAGAAGTGCACGTTCAGTCGAATCTAGTTCAACAGTTACCTTATAAACAACTGATCCACCTTCATTACTAGGGACATAATTAATAGACTTTACTTTAGCCATTAACTTTTCACCAGGATATGCATTTACCTCTAATTGAACAACTTGTCCTTCTTCTAATTTATTGACATCATTTTGTGATACCCCAATTACAGCTGTCACCATATCTAATGTTCCAATCGTAACGACTGGCTTATCAGTTGAAGTCATCGTATTTGGTGTATACCCAAGCGATGTTACAATTCCGTCTACATCCGATACTAAGGTATTATTTTCACTTAATTCTTTTACTTTAGAAATTTCTTTTTGAATTTTCTCCACTTCCATAGAAGCTAACTGAATTGATTGATCCATCTCAATCAATGTTTTATCATTTATTTGTTTATTACTTGATGCTTCCTGTTGTTCTTTTTGCACTTCCTTATCACGACGCCAATCTATATCATTTTTACGAGCAATCGCATCGTTAATTTGTGCTCTGACGCTTTCTTCTTGTTGTTCTAAATCCGATAATTGCTGTCTTAACTGTTGAAGTTCTTCATCAGAATTTAATAAGATTTCAGGATTAGTTCCTTCCTCCTCTAAATCAGGTGCTTCATTGTTAGCTTGTACCTGAGTTACTTCTAACTCATTAATCTTTTGCGTAATTTCATGCTTTTTAGTTTGAATATTTGCTAACTGCTCATCCAATTTTTTAAGTTCTGATTCAACAACAGATTTCTCACTGTTATATTGTTCCTGACTAGATTGTGTAACCTGGTTCCACGATTTTTCATTATTTAAAATATTGAGTTCCTTAGCATTCTTGGCTTGCTCTAATGCCATATTTGCTTTAGTTAATTGTTCATTTAAATCTTCTAACTGCTTTTGGATTGCTTCACCTGAAATCTTAGCAAGAGGATCTCCTGCTTTAATCGCATCTCCTACCTTTACAAAAAACTCTTCCACCATAACCGGTTCGGAAAAATTATAATCTTTTGCCTCGAGCTTTAAACTTCCTGCTCCATTGAATCCCGCTACGATGTCACCTCGACTTACTGGATACTCTCTAATTGGTTCTACGAACTCTTCATCTTTATTTGCATTTGCAAGTGTGACACCACTAATAATACAAATGACTAAGATAAGGCTAGCTAGACTAATGATTTTCTTTTTAGACACTTTCTTCTTCATAATTCCTCTCCTCTTATATTTCCATCTTAAATTCTCTCTCGCTTTTACACACCTATCTTAACAAATACTTGGTTAAGATTTGGTTAAGAGCTATTTAAACAAAAAAAATCTCTATATTGAAATAGAGATTTTTAAATCGGTAATATAACTTTAAAAATACTTCCTCCATCTGGATTCGGTAAATATTCAATCGTTCCTTGGTGACGCTCAATCACATCTTTTGTAATAGCAAGCCCAAGACCTGCGCCACCAAATTTACGCGAACGTGACGGATCAACACAATAAAAAGCATTAAAAATATGTTCTGACTGTTCCTTTGGAATTCCAATTCCAGTATCTATGACCTCAACTATCAAAGATTGTTCTTCTACACTTGTTCTAATAGCAATCGACCCTTTATCATGATTATACTTAATCGCATTTTGAATTAAATTAGAAAAAGCATGCGTTAACATAATCTGATTAGAGGTCATCGTGATATCACATGGTTCATACTCTACTGTTAAATTTTTAGATTCAATAGCAGTCTTTAAATCTTCTAAAATATCAATAAATACATAGTCTAAATAAACCTCATCACTTAATTCATAATCTTGTTGAGCGGATAAAATAAACAAATGATCAACTAAATTAATCATTCGTTCTGTTTGCTTTTTCGCCACCTCTACGAAGTTTTGATAATCGTCTATTTCCACATTGGCATCCATTTCTAATACATCTAGTTTTGTTTTAAGGACCGTTAGCGGTGTCTTTAATTCATGTGCAGCATCCGATGAAAATCGCTTTTGTGATTCAAAAGCACGATCTAATCGATCTAACATCATATTAAAAGAATGCGATAACTCTTGTAACTCCCCCGATGTATTAAATCCGATTAATCGTTGAGAAAGACGTTTTTCATTTATTAATTCTATTTCATCACTTAACTGTTTGACAGGATTTAGAAATTTTCCAAGAACATAATAAATAAATCCTGCTGCCACAATAATAATTAAAATCATAGAACCAAATGCCGATAACCTAAAACTACTTGTTCCAGCGGCAATTACTTCCTCCGCATAAGACAGACTCACTATTGATTCTACAGGCATCATAAATTCAATAGATTGATCTATCTCATACATGTATGGGTTCGTTGAATCCAAATACTGTCCAGATTCAATAAAGCTTGGGGCTGTTGTTAGAGCTGAATACATAGGGGCAACTAGAGTTTGATTTACATTATAAACAGATGTCACTGTTAAAATAACGGATACAATAACTAAAATCAATGTTGTTAAAATCGTCATTTGGATTCGAAGTGATATATTTTTAAACATTTGAATCACCTCTTTCATGAATAATATAACCGGCACCCCTAATATTTAAAATGATGTCTTCTTTACTATAAACACTTAATTTTTTACGCAACGTGCTAATGTGTACCTTGACTGCATTCGAAAACATATCATTATCGCTATGCCAGACATGCTCCATAATTTCCTCCGCACTAACCGCTCGACCTTTATGAAGCATTAAATATTCAAGAATGCAAACTCCTTTGGTGATAACTCAACAGGTTGTTGATGATACATCACACATCTTTTTGCTGTATCGATTATTAAATCACCGTGCTTTAGTTGTGTATTTTGTTGAATAAATGTTCGTCGTAATAAGGCCCGTGTACGTGCTAATAATTCTCCAAAATCAAACGGTTTAACTAAATAATCATTTGCTCCTTTATCAAGACCTTCAATGCGCTGCGAATAATCAGAACGTGCTGATAAAATCAAGATTTTACATTCTTGATCCCGTTTTCGAATCTCGGTTAAAATATCCAGTCCATCCATTGAGGGTAAATTCAAGTCTAGTATAATCAAATCATAATCATTTATATATGAAAGTTCGAGCCCATCACGTCCATCTGTTGCCATATCTACAACATACCCATTCTTCTTTAATCCGTGAGCCAATGCTTCAATTAAATCTTCTTCATCTTCTATTAATAAAATCTTCATCATATCACCTTCTTAATTTTTATTTTAATTATACGTTAATGAAGGTTAAGAATCAGTTAAATTTAATAATGGTACAGTAGATAAATTTATAGTATATTATGTCTCAATAAAAATTTAAAATCTATTAATTACATCTAATTTTTTTCATCTACTCCATCATTAAGTTCATAGAATGTCATTTCCTCTTCATTTTTGACATATAATTTAATGAGACTCAAATTCACTTTATCGCTTAGAAGGAAGTGAGATGATGAATCAGTTTAATGCAAAAACAGCCGCTATATGCATTATTTTATTTATTGTGTTTGTTTTATTATTTACTAACTATTTTGATGACGTAAAAAGAGGAAGCCCATTTTAATAAAGGACTTCCTCTTTTTATAGTTATTCAACTAATGACTTTGTAAAACAAATAATTCGATTTGCTTCTTTAAATCCTACGCGACTATGGAAGTTTAAACTTTCTACATTGCTTAACTCACAATCACTTGCAAATTCTTCACATTCATGTGCTCTTGCCCAATCTTCACATTGCCTTAATAATTCTTGGCCAATTCCTCTTAGACGGTATCCTTCTAAGACCAATAATCCTTCAAGATAACCAACTGGGGTATTTTTTGTTCCTTCAACATAATCATTTCTTAAAGAAACTTGAGAAAAGCCAACGGCCTCTTTTACTTCTTCATCATAGGCTAAGAAAAAGGCCCCCTGCTTACTATTAATTGTTTCATAAATTTCTAATGCGATGGCATGCATAGAATGCTCAGGCCATAACATTAAAGCCAATCTTGCAACTTCTAATACATCTGCCTCTGTTGCTTGTCTAATATTCATTTTTACCACCCATATAACTTCTATTATTTTTAATACTTCATTATTTGTCTAAATCATCAAATATATTCAGTTTTACAACTTAATAATCATTCAATTACATTTAGATGATTATATCGCTCTTCATTTATTAGATGCATCAGACATTTCTTATGATTAATTAGATCATTTTTCCTAAAAGAATAGCGTCTATCATTTTTAACTCTTCTGCACTAAACTCTGTCTGATGAACGGCTTCTTTTGTATCAATAATCTGGCTCGTACGACTTGCTCCTACAATAACAGAAGTCACTGTTTGATTTTTCAAAACCCACGAGACTGCCATTTGGGCCAAAGATTGTCCTCTACTCTGTGCTATCTTATTTAATAGTTTTACTTTTGCTATTAATTCAGGCGTAATATCTGATGCTTTCATTTCATCCTTTCCAGCACGAGAATCTTCTGGTATTCCATTTAAGTATCGATTGGTTAACTTACCGCCTGCCATTGCAGAAAACGTAATGGCTCCAATCTTTTCTCTTTCAAGTAAATCAAATAATCCCTCTTCATTTGTACGATTTAACATAGAATAATTTGTTTGATGAATTAAGCAAGGTGTTTTTAAATCTTTTAAAATTGCTAAGGCTTCCTTGGTTTCCTCCACATTATACTTAGATAATCCAATGTATAAAGCTTTTCCCTGTTTAACCGTCTGAGCGAGTGCGCTCATTGTTTCTTCAATTGGAGTTTCCTTATCTGGTCGATGATGATAAAAAATGTCCACATAATCTAAATCCATTCGTTTTAAACTTCGATCAAGACTGGCCAGTAAATGTTTTTTAGAACCAAAATCCCCATACGGACCTTCCCAATTTTTATATCCTGCTTTTGTTGAAATTAATATCTCATCACGATAATGTTTTAAATCGTCCTTTAAAACACGACCAAAAGTCATTTCCGCAGCACCTACAGGAGGTCCATAATTATTGGCTAAATCAAAGTGATTAATACCATGATCAAATGCCGTTGTAATCATCTCACGACTGTTTTCATAAGATGTCGTATCCCCAAAATTGTGCCATAGACCAAGTGAAATAGCCGGTAATTTTAATCCGCTATTACCACATCGGTGGTATGACATTTTCCCATAACGCCAATCATCTGCCCTATACATAACGTCCTCCTTTTTGAAGTTTTATACCCCTTAATAAAAACACTTACATTTTCTAATTATTTTTTATTATACCTGAGTTGTCAATTTAAATCAGACAATTATTCATCACAAACTAAGCAATTGGAA
>NZ_CALIOS010000046.1:0-37961 GCF_938044715.1 uncultured Turicibacter sp. | reverse complement strand
ATTGAATTAGAAAATGAGTATGACATGTACCAAGGTGGATTCATTTGGGATTATATAGATCAAGCATTATGGACTGAAGATCGATATGGTAAGCCATATTTAGCGTTTGGTGGAGATTTTGGTGATCAGCCAACGGATTATAACTTCTGTGTCAATGGAATTATTTATGCTAATCGTGAAGCATCGCCAAAAATGCAAGCGATTAAAGGAGCATATCAACCATTTACAATTGAAGTTAAAGACGGTGGGGCGCAAATTCAAAACAAGAACATGTTCACAAATTTAAATGAATATACTCTAAAGTGGGAAATTGTGCGTGGTGAAGAAGTCGTATCATCTGGTGAGGGATACTATGATTTAGAACCATTATCAACTGGTTTCATTGATTTAGGGATCAATGTGACTCCACATCAGGAAGAACAAGTGATAACCATCTCAATTTGTTTAAAAGAAGACACAATGTTTGCTCCATGTGGTCATGAGGTAGCATTTGGTCAGTTAATTGTGGATGCAGTTAAAGAAGAAGAGATTCATCCTGTTAAAGCGTTCCAAATTGCAAATGGTGACGTGAATGTTGGAATTAGCGGTGAAGGATTTGAGGTCATCTTTGCTAAAAACTTAGGACGTATGGTTTCAATGAAATATGATGGGATTGAGTATATTCACCAACCAAACTTATCGTTAATGCCAAATTTCTGGCGTGCATCAACGGATAATGATCGAGGAAATCAAGCGCCGATTAGAATGGCACAGTGGAAGTTGGCTTCGATGTATGCCTTCAATGAATTTATGGAAATTAATCGTCTTGAAGAAGGATTAGAAGTTATTTTTACTTATAATTTAAATACAATGCCAGTTTCGCATGCAATTGTTAAATACTTCATTAATAGTTATGGTCAAATTCACGTGACAATGAGTTATGAAGGTGTTGAGGGATTACCAAATATGTTTAAGTTTGGAATGGATTTAGCGATTCCTTGTGAGTTCAATACGTTAACTTGGCGAGGATTTGGGCCTGATGAAACGTATGCAGACCGTGAGTTTGGAGCACGCTATGGAACATTTACGAACCAAGTAGCTGACAATCTAGCGGCTTATGTGATTCCTCAAGCATGTGGAAATCATACGGGAGTACGTTATGCAACGTTAACAAACGAATCAGGAGCAGGGTTAAAAATTACAGGAGATGCTCCATTAAGTTTCTCAGCGCTTCCGTATACATCTCATGAGTTAGAAGCGGCGTTCCATCATTATGAATTGCCACCTGTTCACAAAACAGTTCTTTCAATTAATCATCAGGAAATGGGAGTTGGAGGCGATGATTCTTGGGGAGCACGCCCAGACGCAAGATTTGAATTGCCAGCCAACATGAAGTATGAATATAGCTTTGTAATTGAGTCAGTAAAATAGTTAAAATTCTTAGCACCTGAACTTTTTATAGTTTAGGTGTTTTTTTTATAGAAAGTTAATTTTTATTATTTCAACTTTATAAAGAAAGCGTTAATATTAAATCGAAGTATTCATATGAAAGGATATGATGGATACTTAATGAGTGTTTGATTTTATGAGGAGAAAAGATTTCATCGTGATGTTTTCTGATGAGGGTTCATGCAAAAAATTAATTTATGAGTGGGGGATTAAAGTATGAAAACGACGCAAGAGATTCAGTCAGTGTTAATGAATCCAGAAATTTTTGAAATTAATCGTTTAAAAGCACATAGTGATCATCGTTATTATAAGACATTAACAGAAGCCATTTCTAAAGTACAGATGACATGGCGTCGCTCATTAAATGGAGAATGGTTATTTAATTATAGTGAAAACGTGATGGAACGTCCGGTTGGATTTGAAGCGTTAAATTTTAATTGTCAGAATTTTAATCGTATTCATGTTCCAGGCCACATTCAATTACAAGGTTATGATAAACCTCATTACGTAAATGCACAGTATCCTTGGGATGGGCACGAGGAGTTAGTCCCACCCTATATTCCGACGACATTTAATCCAACGGCTTCTTATGTCACTTACTTTGAAGTACCAAAAGAGTGGGAAGGACAAACGGTTTGTATTTCATTTCAAGGGGTTGAGACCGCCTTTAATGTCTGGTGTAATGGAGAGTTTGTTGGATATAGTGAGGATAGCTTTACACCGAGTGAATTTGATTTAACAAACTTCATCAACCGTGAAGGTGAAAATAAATTAGCAGTTCAGGTTTATAAATGGTCAACAGGAAGTTGGCTTGAAGATCAAGATTTTTGGCGTTTATCAGGAATTTTTCGTGATGTTTATTTATTCACGAAACCAACAACGCATGTGGAAGATTTATTTGTAAAAACAACACTAAAAAATGACTATCAGGATGCAACGGTAAGCGTAGACTTCAAGGTAATCGGTCAACAGGCAACAATTGTTTCACAATTAGTAGATGCAAATGGACAGGTTGTGGCTAGTGGAGCTTGTGATGTTTTTGATGGATGTGCAAAATTAGAGTTAGATATCACTAATGCTCACTTATGGAGTGCAGAACATCCGTATCTTTATCAATTGCAATTAGAGGTAAAGGTAAAAGGTGAAGTTGTTGAAGGGATTTGTCAACGTGTCGGAATTCGTCAATTTGAAATGATTAATAAAGTGATGCATTTAAATGGGAAACGCATCGTGTTCCGAGGTGTAAATCGTCATGAATTTAGTGCAACTTACGGACGTAGTGTAACAAAAGAAGAGATGGAATGGGATGTGAAATTTTTAAAAGAGCATAATTTTAATGCAGTTCGTACCTCACATTATCCAAACGCTTCGTATTTCTATGAGTTATGTGATGAATATGGATTATATTTAATTGATGAAACGAATCTTGAAACTCATGGGACTTGGAAGTATGGTGTTTCGGTTGAAGAAAATGAGCCGGCTATTCCAAACGGACGTCCTGAATTTTTAGAAATTATTTTAGATCGTGCAAAGTCAATGCTTGAACGAGATAAAAACCATCCAAGTATTTTAATTTGGTCTTGTGGAAATGAAAGTTTTGGGGGAGAAAACTTATACAAAATGTCACAGTACTTCCGTGAAGCTGATGAAACCCGCCTTGTTCACTATGAAGGAGTTTTTCATGACCGCCGTTATCATAAAACATCAGATATGGAAAGTCGCATGTATACGAGAGTTCCTGAAATTCGTGAATACTTGGATAACCATCCTGAAAAGCCATTTATTTTATGTGAATATACCCATGCAATGGGCAACTCAAATGGTGGAATGGACCGCTACATTGAGCTTGAAGATGAGTACGAGATGTACCAAGGTGGATTCATATGGGACTATATTGATCAAGCGTTATGGACAAAGGATCGCTACGGTAAGCCATATTTAGCGTTCGGTGGAGATTTTTCTGATCAGCCAACGGATTATAATTTCTGTGTCAACGGAATTATTTATGCGAATCGTGAAGCATCACCAAAAATGCAAGCGATTAAAGGGGCATATCAACCCTTTACGGTGATTGTAAAAGAGGGTGGAGCACAGATTCAGAACAAGCATTTATTTACGAATTTAAATGAATATACACTGAAGTGGGAGGTTGAATCAGGTGAAAAATTAGTAGCATCTGGTGAGGGATACTATAACTTAGAACCATTATCAACAGGATTTATTGATTTAGGAATCGATATGACGCCACGTCAGGAGGAATTAGTGGTAACTGTTTCAATCTGTTTAAAAGAAGATAAATTATTCGCTTCATGTGGACATGAGATAGCATTTGGTCAATGCATCATAGAGGCAGTTAAAGAAGAAGCAGCTCAACCTGTAAAAGAATTTACGATTGTAGAAGGTAGTACAAATGTTGGAATTCATGGTGAAGGATTTGAAGTGCTGTTTGGTAAAATACTCGGGCGCATCGTATCGATAAAATATGATGGTGTGGAGTATATTCATCAACCAAACTTATCATTGATGCCAAGCTTCTGGCGAGCGGCGACTGATAATGATCGTGGAAGTCGAGCTCATCTTCAATCTGCACAATGGAGAACAGCAACCCTTTCTTCATTCCATGAAAAATTAGAATTTAATCGACGTGTAGACGGCTTAGAAGTAATCATTACGTATAATTTAAATACCATTCCAAGTTCTCATGCTATCGTGACCTACTTTATTAATAGTTATGGACAAATTCATGTTCACATGAGTTATAAAGGTATTGAAGGCTTACCAAATATGTTCAAATTTGGAATGGATTTAGCGATTCCATGTGAGTTTAATACATTAACATGGCGAGGATTCGGGCCAGATGAAACATATGCTGACCGTGAATTTGGGGCTAAATATGGAACTTATACAAATAAAGTTGCTGATAATGTAGCAGGATATGTGATTCCTCAAGCATGTGGAAATCACACGAGAGTACGTTATGCAACCATAACGAATGCAACTGGAGCAGGATTAAAAATTACAGGAGGTGCTCCATTAAGTTTCTCAGCTTTACCTTATACATCTCATGAATTAGAAGTAGCGTTCCACCATTATGAATTACCACCTGTCCATAAAACAGTTCTTTCGATTAACGCTCAAGAAATGGGAGTTGGAGGTGATGATTCTTGGGGAGCACGCCCAGAAGCGAGATTTGAATTGCCTGGTAACGAAAATTATGAATACAGTTTTGTGATTGAGCCGACAAAATAAACTAACAGGGGACCTTGCTAAGTGAAGGTCCTCTTTTGTTTTGAAAAAAGAGCCTTTAAATTTTAAAGGATCTTTGAAACTCCTGTTAAATGATTATTGAAAATATTTCACTTATTGATGCATTTGTTGTCAAGCGCTTGTTTCGAATGTAGTAGATTTTTTTGTCTAAAAGATTATGTACGTTTTCTTTGAACTAAGGAGGAATCTCGCGAATATAGTTTATTAGATGAAACAAGCAACCAGAAACACTTCAAACATTAAAGGAGTTGTTACCTATGAGAGTGTATCAAATTAAATTTAATTCAGTTGAAGGGGTTAAAAAATTCATTAATATTGTTGGAAAATATGGATATGAAATCGAGTTAGAGCGTGATGGTCATAAGGTTGATGCGAAATCAATCATGGGGGTTTTAAGTCTCGGATTCGAAAGACCCTTAAATTTAATTGCTTCTACAGAAAATGCAATTAGTTTACAAAAAGAAATTCAAGGTTATTTATTATAAGATTTTAAACCAATGACAAAAAAGGGGAGGTGTCATTGGTTTTTATTTTGTAAAAGATTTTGGGATAAAAAAATAGAGAGAGGTCGTAGGTGGATATCAGAGAATAGACTATAAAATTCCGTTTAAATATTAATAATTTTTAGTTGAAAAATAAAGTTTCTAACTCATTATTCGACATTTTGAAAAGTAAATATGTAAAAATTGTAGAAAATACATTATCAATTCATTGGTTTTTTGAATAGAAACGATTCAAATTCGTTAATCTTAATAATCTTCCTAACAACAAATAAAAAAACGATTAAATTTTAGAAAATAATATAACATTTCTATTCAATCTGTGTTACAACGAAACCGTTAACATAGTAACTGATTTAAACTTTAAATTACTAAAAAAACTAGGGAATAGTTTCAAGATAGTAGGGGCAAGCATTAAAAGTTTATGTTAGTTATTGATTAAGTTAGAGGGGGATTCAAAAATGAAAAAAGTAACATCGTTATTGTTTGCAGCGACATTAGCAGCTGCAGGTTTAGTTGGATGTAGTAGTGGAAATGAAACAAAATCTGAAACGCCAACGGATTCATCAAGCAATACTGAAGTAAAACCTGAAACGACAACAGACTCAACATCTGGAGATAAAGTAGAAATTAAGTTATGGTTAGATTATGATAATTATGCAGAAGCATTAGAAGAAGCAATCGAAGCAAAATACTCTAATATTGATATTGTTTGGGAACACGTAGAATCAACTCAATCTAGAACTAAGTTAGAGTTAGATGGACCGGCAGGGGTTGGACCAGATATTTTCTTACAGCCACATGATACAATGGCACAATCGATTCAAGGAAATATTTTATTACCACTTGGATCATCTTTAAGTGAGAATGTAAAATCACGTTTTATTGAGAGCGCTGTTGAAACGGCAAAATCAGGAGATCAATATTATGGTGTTCCAATTTCAACTGAATCAATTGCTTTATTCTACAATAAAACATTATTAGAAGAAAATGGATTTGATGTTGCGACAACGTTTGAAGAAGTAAAAGCACAAGGAGATGTGTTTAATAATGCGGCTGAAAATAAATTCATCATGCGTTTTGAAGCGGGGAACGCCTATACGATGCAATTTTTCTTAACAGCAAACGGTTACCAATTATTTGGAGCGGATCATACTGACCCAAATGCAATTAATTTCGATTCTGAAGAGGCAATTGCTGGATTAGAATATTTCAAATCTATGCAAAAATATTTACCAGTCCCTTATGCTGACTTAACAACTGATACCGTTGAAGTTGAGTTCGGTAAAGGAACTGTGCCATACGTTATCGTTGGTCCATGGGCTATTTCTGAAATTAAAAACACAGCAGACTTTGAATGGGGAATTACAACCATTCCAACGATTAATGGGGTTCAACCATTAACATTCTCTGGGAATATCATTGCATCTATTAGTGCTTACACACAACATCCTGATGAAGCACGTCAAGTATTAGAATACATGATTTCTGATGAAGGATTAGAAATTCTTTATAAAGTTCGTGGAGCAATTCCAGCCTTACAAGATCCAACTGTTATTGATGGACTTTCTGATGATGCTTATGTAATGGGAGTTCTTGAACAAGCTCAATTCTCTGAACCGATGCCAAGTATTCCTGAAATGGCAAGTTTCTGGGCACCTGCTGAAACAATGTATCGTTCAGTTTGGGAAGGGTTAGCGACTCCACAAGAAGCGGCTACAAAAGCCATGTCAGATTACGAACAAGCATTATTGTTAGTACAATAATTTAATTTTGAAAGAAGTTATCTAGTTTGGGATAGCTTCTTTTTTTTAGATAAATAATAAGCTAAAATACTGTATTGATGTAAACTAAATATTTAGGATGTCTTGATTATTAAAGGAAAACAATAGATGCGATGATGAAAATAAGGAGTTTAGTTATGAAAGTTGGCGTTATTTCAGATACTCATAATGTTTTAAGAGAAGAGGTGTTAGATTATTTAAAAGACTGTGACTATATTATTCATGCAGGTGATGTCTGTCAGGTAGAGATTATGGAACGTTTAAATCAGATTGCTAAAACGTTCGTGGTAGCAGGAAATAATGATAAAGCACTCGATCTTCCAAAAGATTTAGAAATTGAGTTGGGTGAAATCTTAATTTATGTTGTACACGATAAATTAGATATTCCTAAAAATATGAATCATGTTAATCTTATTATTTATGGTCACTCACATAAGTATGAGTATGAGGAACGTGAGGGGATTAAGTATTTAAATCCCGGTGGTTGTGGACGTCGGCGATTTTCATTACCATTAACCATGGCAATCCTTCATCTAAATGATAATCATATCGAAATTGAAAAAATTGACTTACAATATTAAAAGGAGCATGTCATTAAAGAATGCTCCTTTTTTTGTGTTTATGGAATCAGATGAATCCAACCATAAGAATCAGGTATTAATCCCCACTGAATTTTTGTAAGAGTTTCATAAAGTTTATGAGTGAGAGGACCGGTTTCAAAACCATTAATGATAATTTCATCTCCCTTATAATAAAGTTCTCCAATGGGTGAAATAACGGCAGCAGTTCCTGTACCGAACGCTTCAGTTAAGGTTCCATTATGGCCTGCGTCCATTAATTCTTCAATACTTAAAAGTCGCTCTTCTACCGTGATGCCCCAGTCTTTTAGAAGATGGATAATCGAATTACGAGTGACCCCAGGCAAAATAGAACCGTGAAGAGGGGCTGTAATTACCTTGTTATCAATCACGAACATGGCATTCATTGTTCCCACTTCTTCAATATATCGACGATGAATCCCATCTAACCATAATACCTGTGTATAACCGTGCTCTTTCGCTTTTCTCTCGGCGACGATGCTTGAGGCGTAATTTCCACCGCATTTTGTGAATCCCGTTCCCCCGATGACAGCTCGAACATATTCATCTTCAACCCAAATTTTAACAGGGTTCACGCCTTCAGGATAATAGGAGCTGACTGGTGATAAAATGATGATGAATTTGTATTGTTTTGATGGATGAACGCCAACTCCCGCTTCGGTTGCAAACATAAAGGGGCGGATGTATAGAGAGTGTTCAAACTCATCTGGAATCCAATCCTGTTCGTATTTGACGAGTGTTTCAATCGCTTTAATGAATAAATCCTCAGGAACTTCAGGCATACAAAGTCGCGCATTGGATTGATTTAAGCGATGAGCATTTAGTTCAGGTCTAAATAAAGCAATTTGACCATCTTGTAATTTATAGGCTTTTAACCCTTCAAATGTTTCTTGAGCATAGTGAAACACCATGCAAGCCGGGTCGAGTTCAATCGGTCCGTAAGGAATAATTTTAGCATCGTGCCAACCGATTCCTTCTGTATAATCCATTGTAAACATATGATCGGTAAAATATTGTCCAAACCCAAGAGGTTCACCACTCGGTTTTTTCTTGAGATGATTTGAACGTTCAATTTTAATATCCATTATGATTCCTCCTTATGCACAAAAAGAGACTATGCAAGTCTCTCATCTGATTTGACCTTTGATTCAATCCCTTTGTACATGAACACTAGGTCGTTGTAGTGAAATTTATTTTTGTGGTAAAACTGTGCGGCATCTACGTTATTAGTCATCAAGGTAATACCAGCTAGATTTCTTTCTTTCACATACTTCTCCATAAATCGAATCAAGTGTGTTCCATATCCACGATGTTGAAGATCCGGTGAGATATAAAACTCATTTATATTCAATTCATCGTGACGCCACCATGTGCGTTCATGACAAAGTGAAACTCCAACAATTTCTCCATCGTCTTCAAGTAAAAAACCAACAAAGCGTGGCATTTGAGTGAGTTCTTCAATATAGGTTTTAGCTTTTTCAGTAGACCAGCGACAATCCCAAGTCGTTGTATTATAAACTTCAATTAAAAGGTGGGCACAAGCTGCTAGATGTTCGGGCTCGTAGTAGATAATCCTCATTCATTTCACTCCTCTTTCAAGTCTTATACTTCTAACATATGAAGGAGTAGGGGAGTTTATTAAAAACTTCGAAAAAAAGTGATTCATGAGTTTTATCGTAATTGAGGAGAAGATAGCCTCTTAGCAGTAAGGAGTTATAAGTTAACTTTTTAAGTAATAGGATGAAATCATTTATTTGGTTAGTTCTTGTACAAAATAATAAAAGAGGTGACTTCTAATGAGCCACCTCTTTTGTTATTTTGTAAATGTGAAGGTTGTTTCTTGAGTATAAATTTCGCCTGGTTTTAAAACTTGTGATTCGAAATCAAATGGAACTAAATGTGTTTCAAAACAAGCCCCTAAATGATTTTCTCCCATACGACCATTTTCAAATGTTAAATCTGGTGTTAGGAAATTTCCGGCATAAAATTGCATAGAAGGTGAGGTTGTTGAAACTTTTAAGGTGCGATTTGAATCTAAATGTTTAAAGACAACGGCATGGTCAATATCGCTTAGAAGATATAAGTGATCATATCCTGATGTGTGTTCAAATAAGGGTAACACTTCTTTAGACTTATGATTAACAATCGTTGGTTGATTGAAATCAAATAATGTTCCTTTAACCGGTACTAATTGTGTTGTAAATGATAAGTTTTCATCCACCTCAGCAACATAATCAGCTTTAATTTGTAACTCATGATTATAAATGTTTTCTTTTAAGTTACCTGATAAGTTGAAGTATGCATGTTGTGTTAAGTTTACAATGGTATCTTGATCGGTTGTGGCTTCATAAGTGACTTTAAAGTTGTTTTTGTCAAGAAGGTAGCATACTTTAACTGATAAGTTTCCAGGGAATCCATTTTCTTGATGTGGTAGTGTCGTTGTTAAGGCATAACCTGATGGAATTTCTATCACGTCAAAGTTAGCATAAGTTAAACACTGTGCACCACCATGTAAATTATTAGGTCCATTGTTAAGATCAACGTTAATCGTCTGGCCATTTAATTCGAAGATTCCGTTTTTAATACGATTTGAGGTACGTCCGATAATCGTATTTAAGTAACATCCGTTATCAAAGTAAGATTCAATATTCTCGTAAGCAAGTACTAAGTTTTCACTGTAGTCATCACTTGCAAGAGCAATTTTAGTGATTGCCCCTCCAAGATTTAAAAAACGAACTTCTAACTCTTCATTTTTCATGCTATATTCAACCACATTGATGCCATTGAATATACCTTTTTCAACTGTTTTGTATTCCATTTTTATCCCCCTTAATCATTCATTATAAACTACTTGAACGTCGAATAAGACGAGTCGGAATCGTTACTTTTTTTGCAATTTCACGATCATTGGCAATGCGTTCAATAATTAAGTCAATCGCTGTATCCCCCATGTGTTTTGTATTCATATCAATGGTTGTTAATGATGGAATCGTATACTGTGCTAGTGAGATATTATCATAACTAATAATTGAGACAACATCTGGTACTTTAATGTTATTTTCATTTAATGCTTTTAAGCATCCAATGGCCATCGCATCTGATGCCACGATATAAGCATCAAGAAGATGATCTTTTTTGATAATCTCAGACATGATTTCATACCCTGAATCAGCTGTAAAAGCTCCAAGATAAACATGGCTTTGATTAAATCGTTTCATTTTTGTCATTTCATCAATATAAGTAGTTAAACGCATATCAAGAAGTTCTTGTCCATCTAATGTTTTTTCAATTCCACAGATAAATCCGATTGAATTTAATTTTAAATCTACTAAATATTTAATAATATCTTTTGTTGCTTCTGTTAAATCTGCCATCACGACATCGATATTATAGTGTTTTGAATAGCAGTCAACTAAAACAAGATGGGGATTGATTTCATACAGTTTATCAATCTCATCATGACTGTATTTTCCGAGGGCAATTAATCCATCTAAATTCATGGCAGCAATATCTTCAAATGATTTCATTGGAAGATAGATTTTTTCTAATTTTATATTTTGAACCTGACATTGGTTTTCGATAGCTAATCGAATTGACATATAATACGGATCTGTAATTTCTTCTGCTACTGAATACCAGTAAACTAATCCAATTGTTAATCCGGATGTCTTTTTTGTTGTTTTGTTACGACGACTAAGTGGAACATAATTCAATTTTTCAGCAGTTGCCATAATTTTTAAACGAGTATCATCTGATACATTAAAGTTTTTATCTTGATTTAAAACTCGAGAAATGGTTGTAATAGAAAAACCAGTTAAGTCAGCAATATCTTTAATTTTTGCCATAAGGCGCCTCCTTTCTATGAATAATGAATATTTTTATCACTATTTTCACTATTATTTTATCATCATCTTTCATAAAATAAAACAGAATAGCCGAAACATTTCAAAAAAATGTAAGGGTTTTAACAAAATACTATTGATTTTTTTAGTAAAAAAGTATAAAATTTTAGTACAGAAAGAAATCGTCAAGTAAAAGAACGAATAAAGGAATAGAAAAATTAAAAAAAGAGAGGGAAATGAAATGATGGTTGAAAATATGAAAGAAGCATTTGAAAAAGTATTCGGTGAGGGGAAAGAAACCAAAATGTTTTTCTCTCCAGGACGTGTTAATTTAATTGGGGAGCATATTGATTACAATGGGGGATGTGTATTTCCATGTGCAATTACTTATGGGACTTATGCAGTTGTATCAGAGCGTGAAGATAAAAAAGTTCGTTTATATTCAGGAAACTTTGAAGAACGCGGCATGATTGAATTTGAATTAACAAATTTAGCTCATACAGAAGATGAAAACTGGAGTGCTTATGTTAAAGGGGTTATGGTCCAATTTTTAGAAGCAGGATATGAAATTGCGAATGGATTCGATGCCTACGTCTTTGGAACAATTCCAAATGGATCAGGATTATCGTCTTCAGCATCACTGGAATTATTAGTGTCACAAATTTTAAAAGAATTAAATGGTTATGATATCACAATGGTTGATATGGTGAAGTTATCACAAAAGGCTGAAAACGAATATGTAGGCGTTAATTGTGGAATTATGGATCAATTTGCGATTGGGATGGGGAAAAAGGACTCAGCTATTAAATTAAATACAAATGATTTATCATATGAGTATGCAGAAGCTAATTTAGGGAATCATTCTATTTTAATTATGAATACAAATAAAAAACGTGAATTAGCGGATTCAAAATATAATGAGCGTCGAGGAGAGTGTGAGGCGGCATTAGAATTATTAAAAACAAAAGTAGATATTAATTTCTTATGTGATTTAAGTGTTGCTGAGTTTGATAATGTCTCAAGGGTATTAAATAAAGATATTTTATATCGCCGTGCAAAGCATGCTGTAACGGAAAATGAACGTGTTAAATTAGCCATTGATGCATTAGGAAGTGGCGACTTAAGACGTTTTGGAAAATTATTAAATGCTTCACATAAATCATTACGTGATGATTATGAAGTAACAGGGACGGAATTAGATACAATTGTTGAACTAGCTTGGGCACAAGAAGGTGTGCTAGGAGCTCGTATGACGGGAGCAGGATTTGGTGGATGTGCGATTGCGTTAGTTAAAAATGAAACATTAGAGACAGTTAAACAAGCAATCGCAAAAGGATATAAAGAAGCCATTGGCTATGATGCAGATTTATATGTTGCCACAATTGGAGATGGAACAAAAACTTTAGTTTAAGGGGAGAAAAGGCATGAATATCAATTATGAAATTAATCGTCTCATCAGTTTTGCATTAACTCATCACATGATCGAAGAAGCTGATGTCTTATATACTGCAAATAAAATCATCGATATTTTAAGATTGCCTGCATTTGAATATGAAGAAGTTCAATTAGAATCGATGGAAAATCCAAGTGAAATTTTAGAAGCTATTTTAGATTATGCTGCTTCAACTGGTGTACTAGAATGTGACAGCATCGATCATCGTGATTTATTAGATACTAAAATCATGGACTGTTTAATGCCACGTCCATCTGAAGTGATTAAAACATTTAATGGACTTCATGCTAATAATCCTAAAGTTGCGACAAGTTATTATTATAATTTAAGTAAGGCTTCGAATTATATTCGAGTAAGCCGTGTTGAAAAAAATTTAAGTTGGAAATCATCAACTAAATATGGTGATTTAGATATTACGATTAATTTATCAAAGCCTGAGAAAGATCCAAAGGCGATTGCGATGGCGAAAAGTCTACCAAGCTCAAATTACCCAAAATGTTTACTATGTAAAGAAAATGTTGGGTATGCTGGGACATTAAATCATCCAGCACGTCAAAACCATCGTATTATTCCCTTAACGTTAACAAATGAAGAATGGTTCTTGCAATATTCTCCGTATGTTTACTATAATGAGCACTGTATCATTTTAAAAGGTGCGCATGAGCCCATGAAAATTTCAGCCAAAACATTTGAACGCTTATTACAATTTGTAGAACAATTTAAACATTACTTCATTGGATCAAATGCAGACTTACCGATTGTCGGGGGATCTATTTTAACACATGATCATTTCCAAGGTGGAGCTTATGAATTTGCAATGGAGAAAGCACCGATTTTAAAAACGTTAAATGTTTTAAATTTTGCAGATGTTGAAGTTGGTTTTGTGAATTGGCCACTTAGTGTGTTACGTTTAAAATCAACGGATCGTCATCGTTTAGTAGAACTTGGGGATATTATGTTAAAGCATTGGCGTGGGTATAGCGATGAATCATTAGGAATTTTAGCTTATACAGATGAAACACCTCATAATACGATTACACCAATCGCTCGTTTTAAAGAAGGAAAATATGAGTTAGATTTAGTGTTACGTAATAATCGTACATCTGAAGATCATCCTGATGGAATCTATCATCCTCATGCTCACTTACATCATTTGAAAAAAGAAAACATTGGGTTAATTGAGGTTATGGGATTAGCTGTTTTACCAGGACGTTTAAAAGATGAATTAGAGGTAGTAAAAGAAGCCCTTATTTTACGAGATGCAGATGTCTTAATAAATGCTAAGTTAGAAAAACATGTGCCATGGCTTGAGGAAATGCTAAGACGTTATGAAGCGGTGGAAGTTTGCAAAGCCATGTCAATTATTGAAGCAGAAGTAGGTTCTAAATTTGTAGAGATTTTAGAATGTTGTGGCGTTTATAAACTAGATGAAGAAGGATTAGCGGGGATACAACGCTTTATTAACTCAATTAATCGTTCATTTTAAGGAGGAAGTTAAATGAAAGTTTTAGTAACAGGTGGAGCTGGCTATATTGGTTCTCATGCCGTTTATGCATTAATTGAACAAGGGCATGACGTCGTAGTCGTTGATAATTTAGTGACTGGGCATCGTGGGGATGTTCATCCGGAGGCGACTTTCTATCATGGAAGTATTGCAGATTATCGTTTTATGACAGAGGTCTTACGCAAAGAATTGGTAGATGGAGTCATCCACTTTGCGGCTTACTCTTTAGTCGGGGAAAGTATGACAAATCCATTTAAATATTATGATAATAACATGAGTGGAACAAATGTTTTATTAAAAGCAATGGAAGACTGTGGGGTAAAAAATATTGTCTTCTCATCTACTGCTGCCACATACGGAGAAGCACAAAATATTCCAATCCTAGAAACAGATCCAACAAACCCGACAAATGTTTATGGAGAAACAAAATTAGCAATGGAACGTATGATTAACTGGTACCATAAAGCTCATGATACAAATTATGTTTCATTACGTTATTTCAATGTAGCGGGAGCACATGAATCAGGATTAATTGGGGAGAAACATGATCCTGAAACGCATTTAATTCCAATTATTTTACAAGTTGCATCAGGACGTCGCGAAGCGATTAATGTTTTTGGTGATGATTATGAAACAGCAGATGGGACTTGTATCCGTGACTACATTCACGTTTGCGATTTAGCAGAGGCTCATATTTTAGCGATGCAATATCTTGTAAACGGTGGAGAAAGTACAATTTGTAACTTAGGAAATGGGGAAGGATTCAGCGTGCTTGAAATGATTGAAGCAGCACGTGAAGTGACGAACCACCCAATTCCAGCGATTATTTCACCACGTCGTGCAGGTGATCCGGCAAAGTTAATTGCTTCTAGTCAAAAAGCAAAAGAAATTCTAGGTTGGATGCCAAAGCATCCGGCAGTTAAAGATATGATCGCAAGTGCGTGGGCGGTTGAACAAAAACGAATAGTAAAATAACAGCGAAAAACGATAGCAGGTGCTATCGTTTTTTTACTTAAATTGAGATAAAGGGGAAGAAAAATTGACAAAAAATGATAAAATAAAACCTATAAAAAGACTATATAGACAATAAGTGTCCATGTTCTATGGTATAATAGGAAAGAAATGGTGAAATTATGTTACAAGGGAAAGATTTAAAGTTTAATCGGATTTTATCCATTTATCAACGCCTGATAGAAGGGCGAGTTTTAAATAAACAACAATTAGCTCTAGAATTTGGTGTTAGTGAAAAATCCATTCAACGCGATATTGAACATTTAAACATTTATCTAGGGGAACAAACGGAGCGAGCTGACTTAATGATTAAGTATAGTCGGAAGCAAGGTGGATATATTTTAGAAAATGCTGAACAATATCATTTACGCCGAGAGGATATTTTTGCAATCATCAAAGTTATGTTGGGGACGCGGGCGTTTAATCAAAAAGAAATGAATGATTTGATTAACATGTTGTTAAGACAGATGGATCAATCTAATCAAAAGATGATTAAGGAATTGATTGGGAACGAACTTTTAAATTATGTTCCATTGCAGCATAATGAAGAACTATTAACAAAGGTCTGGGAATTTAGCGAGATTATTCAAAGAAGACAGGTTATTGAGATGTCTTATACACGCGAAGATTTTATTACAATTAAGCGTTATCTACAGCCAGTTGGCATTATTTTTTCTGAGTATTATTTTTATTTAATTGCTTATATGGAAGAATTGAAGCCGAATGCTTTAGATTACAATCACGTTAAAGATGATCATTTACGTATTTTTAGAATTGATCGCTTTAATGATTATAAAGTAATCAATCGAAATTTCTACGTCCCTTATTCAAATCGCTTTGAAGAGGGAGAGTTTAGAAAAAGAATTCAGTTTATGTATTTGGGAGAACTTTTACGTGTAAAATTTGAATTTTATGGCCCTCGAATTGAACCAGTCCTTGACCGTCTTCCAACAGCCACTATTATCGAACAAGATTTTAATAAATTTGTTGTTGAAGCAGAGGTCTATGGTAGAGGGATTGACATGTGGTTAAGGAGTCAGGGGAGTGCAGTTAAAGTACTATCACCTAGTAGTTTAGTTGATGAGATGAAAAAAGAAGCACAACGAGTTTTAGAGTTGTATTTAGAGTAAAAAATTTTTGAATTGAGAAGATTAGAGAGAATTTTGGGTAATGTCTTGATTCGAATCGTGAATTTTTTGATTTGGTTCAAGTGTTTGACTTGGTTTTCGCCAAGTGGAGAGCCAGGATAAGTGGGGACTTATATTTGAGTAATGAATTAACATAAAAAGATAACTTCTATGGGGGAAGTTATCTTTTTTTATTTAAGAATAATAAAGTGAAGAATATGACTTTTTTTTATGGAGTCATTTTTACCTAAATAAGCACAGTTCATCAAAAGAACACACAAACTTTGTTGTAAACGTATTCATGGTGTGGTAAATTTAATAGTGTAAATAACACTACTCTTTTTCAGGGTGAAAAATGTTAGTTTAATGTCTTTATCGGGGGGATAATGAGATTTAATATTTTAATTAAATTCTTGGCAAGGAATTATATAATTCTGAAAAATGAGGTTTAGTTAAAGAGTAGAGGACTTTAACATGGAGTGTTATTATACGAAAGGAATGTATTAAGAAACCTTTGTTGATATTTTTTCTTCTACTCGTTAGCAGAGAAAGTATTTAAGCCGTTTGTTTTGTTACACTATGTTTTAAAAAGCGAGCCCATTTGGCTCGCTTTTTAAATTTTAATTAACGTAAGATGGAACTTTTTCCTCAGGAAATTCATCTAAGTCTGAAAAGTCGTAACCGCGAAGTAAGTTTAGATGTGAGAATAATTGAAATAGATACAAATCGGTAATAAGTTGATCGTTGGAATGCTTTTGCCCTTTATCTTTTAATTCAATGGTTGTATAAATTTCATCACGATTAATGACCTCAATAAAGGCATTTAATTGAATAGAGGGTGACGGGAAAGAACTAAAAATATGCAGTATTCTTTTTATTTCAGCGATTGTTTGGTCAGCATTTAAATGTTTTAAAGTGATTAAAGTGTTGTCGGATAACGGTTTTTGATATTCTATCTCATAGATTAAACGGCCTAACTCATGTACAACATAAAAAAGATAATAAATATCAGTTTCTTCACCTGAGAAATCAATGGAACCTTGTTTGCGTTCATAAATAACTTGATATGTTTTAGCCAAACGTATTCCCCCTCTCTTGCGAGACTTTATACTATTATCATATTCAAAGATAACGGGGGATTTGACAAAATTCGAAAAAAGAAAATCTAACATAAGATAGTAATTTAATGATTAAATTACGTACAGAATAATATCTGAAGATTTTCAAGATTTAGACGTGTAATCATGGTATAATAGTAGGAAACGTTTTCTTTAAAGGAGTGCTTAAGGATGAGTTTAATTTTATCAATTGATCAAGGGACAACGAGTACCCGAGCAATTGTTTTTAATAAAAAAGGCGAAGTAATTGAAAAGGCACAGCGTGAAATTACGTGCTTATATCCCTCATCAGGATGGGTTGAACAAGATGCAAATGAAATTTGGGTTTCAACGATGTCAGTAATTAGTTCCGTGTTATTATCGGGGAAAGTAGATGTGAGTCAAATCAAAGGAATTGGAATTACAAATCAACGTGAAACGACCATCATGTGGGATAAAGTCACAGGAAAACCACTTTATCATGCGATTGTTTGGCAGTCACGTCAAACGGATGCTATTTGCGAAAAGTGGAAAGAAAAAGGTTATGAACAAATGGTAAAAGAAAAAACAGGATTGCTCATTAATTCTTATTTCTCAGCCTCAAAAATTAGATGGATGCTTGATCATATCGAAGGAATTGAAGAAAAAATTGCACGTCATGAGGTGTTATTTGGAACCGTTGATAGCTATTTAGTTTGGAAGTTATCAGGAGGAAATGCCCATATTACAGATGTCACAAACGCTTCGCGTACGTTATTATTCAATATTTATACTGGAACATGGGATGATGACTTACTTGAGGCATTTGGTATCCCAAAATCCATTTTGCCAGAAGTTAGACAAACGTCTGAAATCTATACTTACACCCTTCCTCATATAACAGGACGTCCTTTGCCAATTGCAGCTGTTTGTGGGGATCAACAAGCTGCTTTATTTGGACAAATGTGTTTTCAAAAAGGTCAGGTTAAAAATACGTATGGAACAGGGTGTTTTGTTTTAATGAATACGGGTCATCAACCGATTGAGTCAAGTCATGGATTATTAACGACAATCGCTTGGAAACTTAATAATCAAACATATTATGCATTAGAAGGAAGTGTGTTTGTGGGAGGAAGTGCGATTCAGTGGTTGCGAGATGGTCTACGTATGTTTAAGGATGCAAAAGATTCGGAAACTTATGCTAAACGTGTCGGTGATTGTGGTGGTGTTTATGTGGTGCCAGCTTTTGTTGGTCTTGGAACACCGTATTGGGATAGTGAAGTTCGTGGCGGTGTGTTTGGATTAACACGCGGTACATCAAAAGAACATTTTATTCGTGCCACACTTGAAGCGATTGCTTATCAAAGTAAGGATGTAATCATGGCCATGAAAGAAGATTTGAATGATGAAATTTTAGATTTAAAAGCGGATGGTGGTGCAACGTTAAATCAATTTTTAATGCAATTTCAAAGTGATATTTTAGGAGTTGAAGTTAGTGTTCCAAAAGTAACGGAAACAACTGCGTTAGGGGCTGCTTATTTAGCGGGACTTGCAACAGGTGTTTACGAGAATCTTGAAGAAATTGCAAGTTATGCCTCTGCACCAAAGCGCTATGATCCAAAATTATCTAAAGAAGATCGAGATGAACTTTATAGTGGTTGGCAAAAAGCGATTGAAGCAGTTAAACTCTTTAAATAAGTTTAAGAAGACGAATAATTGAGAAGACTTAGGAATGAGTCTGACGTTATTCGTCTTTTTTTGTTCATGAGGGATGGTATTAATTAAGAATGGAAGGTGATAAAATGGTCGATATTTTAATTATTGGATGTGGGATTGTTGGATCTTTAATGGCATATGAGTTATCAAAATATGATGTTAAAGTGGTGGTTGTTGATAAAGAAAATGATATTGCAAATGAAAGTACGATGGCTAATAGTGCGATTATTCATGCCGGATTTGATCCTATTCCTAACACATTAAAGGCTAAGTTGAATTTACTTGGAAAAGATTTATATGAACCGTTATGTAAAAGTTTAAAGGTTGGATATAAAAAGATAGGTTCTTTAACAGTAGCAACGAGCGAAGAAGAAGTTAAAAAGCTTGAAATACTTGAATCGCGTGCCAAGGAAAATAAGGTGAAGGTCCGTTTAATCTCAGGTGACGAGGTTCGAGTTCTAGAGCCCCAATTATCTACCAATATTGTGAAGGGGTTAGTGTGTGAGGAGACGGCGATTGTTTATCCATGGGAAGTGGCAATTGCTGCGATGGAAGTTGCCTTAAATAATGGAGTAGAACTTCGGTTAAATACGGAAGTTTTGGCAATCCATAAGGGTGATAACTATGAGGTTCAAACGAGTAATGGCATGATTCGAGCGAAGATGGTGATTAATGCAGCGGGATTGTTTGGCTGTGAGGTTGGACGAATGATTAACCCTGAGTTCGAGTTTGAAATCCAACCACGTCGTGGAACTTATTTTGTTTTAGATAAAGATTTTAATGCTATATCGCGTGTTATTTATCCAACGCCAACTGAGCGTGGGAAAGGTGTCTTAATCGTACCAACGACTCATGGAAATACGTTGCTTGGTCCTGATTCAGAGATAGTGGATGATAAAGAGAATGTGGCAACAACGGTGGAGGCATACGATTATATTAAGGATCAGTTATCACGTATCTTACCACAGTTTCCCGCGACTCATGTGATGAGATCTTTTACAGGGTTACGCGCAAGTGGTAGTAGTGGTGATTTTTATATTCAACCCGATTCACGTTATGAAACGTTTGTGCATGTAATTGGAATTGAATCTCCTGGTTTATCAGCAGCTCCTGCGATTTCGAAATATGTTCTAGATTTCATTCGCCCCCATATTGAACTCAATGAAAAAGAATGGGATTCATCAAGACGTCCGTATGTGAATTTAAAGGCGTTAACTCGAGAGGAGAAGAATGCACTAATTCAAAAGAATCCTGCTTATGGACGAATGGTTTGTCGATGTGAGCAAATTACGGAAGGTGAAATCATAGATTCGATTCGACGTCATGCAGGGGCCACGACTGTTAAAGGTGTCAAAAAACGTTGCCGTCCTGGAATGGGAAAATGTCAGGGAAGTTTTTGCGAACCGTATGTCTTACAAATTTTAGCACGGGAGTTGAATCAGTGTGTGGATGAAGTGAATTACGATGAAGTCGGTACGAATATATTAGTTGAAGAAAAGTAAGTGAGGTGAAATAGATGTTACAATATGAGGTCGTTATTATTGGTGGCGGATCGGCTGGAATGGGTGCCGCGATTGGTGCTTGTGAAGGTGGTGCTAAAAAGGTCTTAATAATTGAACGAGATATAGAACTTGGCGGTATTTTGCAACAGTGTATTCATAATGGATTTGGTTTGCATAAGTTTAAAGAAGAGTTAACGGGGCCACAGTATGCGAATCGTTATATCGAAAAGTTGAAGCAGTATCCGGTTGAAATTATGTTAAATACGATGGTAACGAATTTAACGAATGAGAAAATCATCACAATTTTGAACGAGCAAGGGGAGCAAGATATCAAGGCATCAGCCGTTGTTTTGGCGATGGGATGTCGTGAAAATAATCGCCAAGCTCTAAGTATTCCAGGAACTCGTCCCGTGGGTATTTTGACCGCTGGAACAGCCCAACGTTATTTAAATTTGGATGGTTATTTGGTTGGAAAGAAAGTTTTTATTGTTGGATCGGGAGATATTGGTTTGATTATGGCACGTCGAATGGCACTTGAAGGGGCAGAAGTTTTAGGGGTAGCTGAAATCATGCCATATTCAAATGGATTGACACGAAATATTGTGCAGTGCTTAGAGGATTTTAATATCCCACTCTTTTTATCTCATACCGTGACAGATATTAAAGGAAATCGACGTGTCGAGGGGGTGACGATTTCTGAGGTCGATGCTGATCGTCAACCGATTCTAGGTACTGAAAAACAGTTTGAGGTTGATGCAATTTTATTCTCAGTTGGTTTGATTCCGGACAATGGGTTAAGTAAAAAAGCAGGGGTCATCTTTGATCCCGCTACAAAGGGAGCTTGTGTTTTTGAAAATTTAGAGACGACGGTCAGCGGAATTTTTGCTTGTGGGAATGTGTTGCATGTTCATGATTTAGTTGATTTTGTATCGGATGAGGCAGAGCGTGCAGGATATTATGCTGCTTTATATGCGCTTGGTCATTTAGGTCATGATGATGGGGTGTTAGAAGTCAAGGCAGGAGAAGGAATCAAATATGCGCTACCTCAAAAAATTAGACCAAAAGAACTTGAGGCTTCACTTGAGTTAATGTACCGTGTGACAAAAAAGTATCAGCAAGCAATTGTTAATGTTGTTCAGGATGGAAAAGTCGTTCATCAGTTGAAACGTCATGTATTGTTACCGGCAGAAATGGAAAAAATTAAAATTCCAACTGAAGTGTTAAATTCATCAGGTAAGGATTTAACGATTGAAGTCAAATGTCTATATAACTCCTGATAAGTTTTGTGTCGTTGAAAACTTTTAACGGGACTATCGTTATACCTCAGTATCAAAAGGGCTTAGATACTAAGCTAGATTATAAAAATATAAATTATATTTCAGTTTCTATTTAGGAGGAGCGTTACATGAGTCAAGCGTTAACGTGTATTGTTTGCCCGGTTGGATGTTCACTAAACATTGATGAAGAAGGGCATGTGAGTGGAAACCATTGCAAAAGAGGGCTAGCGTTTGCAAAGTCTGAAACAACGAATCCAACGCGCGTTGTGACAACGACGATTGCTATTGAAGGGGCGATTTATCGTCGCTTACCAGTTGTAAGTAGTCAGCCAGTCCCAAAATCTAAAATGATGGAGTTTGTTAAAGCAGTTCAATTAATAAAGGTAGAGGCGCCAGTAAGTTGTGGCGATGTGATTTTATCCGATGTGCTAGGGCTTGGAATTGATGTGATTGCTTCACGAACGCTCAAGAGGTGTCAGGATGTTAAATAAAAAAGTGAGTGTGGTGATAGATCGCCCACTTGGCTCAAGGCATCCGAAGCACGGGTTTTATTATCCGATTAATTATGGGTATATTCCTAATACGATTGGGGGAGATGGTGAGGAGATTGATGCCCATGTTATTGGAGAGTTTGAACCGCTCGAGACGTTTTGCGGGTATGTGGTTGCGATTATTCATCGTGAAGATGATGTGTAGGAGAAGTTAGTGGTATGCCGCGAGGTATCAAAATACAGCCAGTCTCAAATTGAGGCATTAGTTGAGTTTTGTGAACGATTTTTTAAGTCGAAGGTATTAATGGGGGATTTAGATGACAGGGGTGAAGATTCAAAGGTTAAGTGATTTAGGAAGTAATCGCATTAAAGAGGCAGCTCACTTTACTGTGCATCAGTTTCGTGAGATGTTTCTTTCAATTAGTGAGGATGAGGAGGCATTTATTTTATTGTTTATGAAGGCGATGGTCGTTGAACAATGTTTTGTTGCCATCGCAGAGGATAAGGTAGTTGGAATAGTTGGGGTTTCGACGCCTGTTAGAGGGGCTTTTGAGGTTAGTTTAAAGGAGGTACAAGGCTGTTTAGGTTTTTTTAAAGGATTAAAATTTTATTTTAATCTTGTAAATTCTGGACTGACATTAAAGCCTTATCAAATTTATATTAATACGTTAGCAGTTGATGAAGCGTATCGCCGTCTTGGAATTGGAACATTATTGCTTGAAGAATGTATGTTAAAATCATGTGGACATGAATATTTGTTAGATGTGATTGATGTGAATACAGGAGCGCTTAAGTTATATGAATCGTTAGGTTTTAAGGTTCTGAAACGTAAAAAACAGATGTTTGCGAAGCAGGCAGGCTTTAATGAGTGTATTTATATGAGTAAGCGATTAAGATAAAAAAGTAAAAGAATAGGTGAAAAGGAGTGGGGGAAAATTTGTTAATCCCCTCCTTTTTCTCTATTCTTTTTTTAGTTGATTGTGTATAATTTATTCATTATGTAAGGGAGGGAAAACATGGTAGGAACATTGGTGAATACAGGAGCGATTATCATTGGTGGAAGTTTAGGACTACTTTTTAGAAAAGGAATTCCAAGTAAACTAACAGATACAATTATGAATGGGTTGGCCTTATGTGTGTTGTATATCGGTTTTACGGGAGCTTTGAAGGGGGAAAATAGCCTTGTTATTATTTTTTCGATGGTCATTGGAGCCGTTATCGGTGAATGTTTGGATTTAGATGAGCGTGTTAATCAGTTAGGACTGTGGCTTGAGAGGAAGTTTAAAAAGGTTGATTCTAAGACCTCGATTTCAGAGGGGTTTGTGACGGCGAGTTTGTTGTTTTGTGTTGGAGCCATGGCGATTATCGGAGCTTTACAAGATGGATTAGTTGGAAATTATGATATGTTATTAACGAAGTCGATGCTTGATGGGGTTTCCGCCGTTATTTTTGCGTCAACGCTTGGAATCGGGGTTATTTTATCGGGTGCTTTTGTTCTGACTTATCAAGGCAGTATTTCGTTATTAGCCGGGGTATTAGCACCATTTTTAACGGATAGTGTGATTAATGAGATGACGTGTGTAGGATCTTTATTAATCATTGCACTGGGGTTCAATGTTTTGAAGATAACTCATATAAAAATTATGAATTTAGCTCCTGCCATTTTTATTCCTATCTTATTAGGGCTATTTCTTTAGATAAAAAAATGGCACTCTTATTGATGAAGGCAAAAAACGACAAAAAACTTGACTTATTGTCGTTATAATCAGTACAATATAAAAACTTTAGAGTTTGAAAGAGATAAGGTGAGATAAGTTTTTCATATTGTAAAAACTTTACTTTACGACTAGCAGGTGAGGGTTAGATTGCCTGTGGCAATTGATAGGAGGGCTTCATTATGTTAAGTGAACTTTAGGTCCTAGTTTTCTTTTAAAAAAGGGTGTTCCCGTGACTAAAGTTGGCCTTATTATCAAAAGACTTAGCGATTAAGTCAGACTCTAAAAATAAAGAAACATTTCTGTTTCTATAGATAAGGTGGGATAAGTTTTTCATACTAGAAAAACTATACTTTTCTTATCAACTGAGGAGACCACTGGACTAGGGGATACCTTAGTCTCAAAGAGGTTTAAATCCTGAGATGGATTTATAATTGTGAAATATAGATTGGAAGTGTAAGGAATGGTAGAAGCTGTTTTTGGAGAAAAGTTAGCCGATCAAACTTATATTGATCGAAAAGGTGTTTATGCAATTATTATGAATGAGAAGAATGAAGTTGCAACAGTCAAATTGCCACATGGATATTTCTTGCCAGGTGGTGGACTAGAAGGAGAAGAGAGTAAAGAGGCTTGTTTACGACGCGAGTGCTTAGAAGAACTCGGATGGGAAATTGAAATTAATGAGTATGTTTGCCAGGCGGCTAATTATCATTTTTCAATTTATCGTGACAAATATCTGTACTCAACAGGTTATTTTTATTTAGCAAGCAAAGTGGATGAAGTGACAGAACCGATTGAACAAGATCATGAATTAGTCTGGTTACCTCTAGAAGACTGCATTAGTGAATTGTTTCTTGACCATCAGGCTTATGCTATTGAAAAAGTATCACAAATGTTATAGCACAGGAAAAGAACATTCTATTGAATTAGAATGTTTTTTTATATATAAGAGCAGATAAGTTTTTCATCCTTAGAAACTTTTATTTTCCCTACCCGAGGGGGACTAATGGAGGAAAGCGATAGGTGAGTCATGTAGCCTAGGGAATCGGTTGTGCTCACTACGTTTGTTTAAAGAGAGAGAAATTTTTAGGATGAAATGAGTTTTTTTACATGTAAATTACATTATTGAATACCTCTTTTTATGCTATAATAGTAACAATTCTTGTGAAAAGGAGTGTTAATGATGATCGAAATATTAAAGTCTCGTCGTCGTAAGCTAGGAGCTAATATTAAAGACGATTCTATTATTGTATTATTCTCGGGAGAGGCTCCGGTTAGTTCAGGAGATCAACGTTATACTTATACACCACAACGTAATTTTTATTATTTAACGAATATTGACCGCCCTAAAATGGCTTATGTTTTAAAGAAAATGAATGGTGTGATTGAACATCATTTATTCATTGAGACTGTTTCAGAAGTCGAAGAAAAATGGACTGGAAAACGTTTAAGCAAAGAAGAGGCGCATGAGATTTCAGGAATTAAAAGTATCTTACCAATTTGTGAATTAGAAAATGTTTTAGGACGCTGGCTATTAAATGACCGCATTGAATCCATTTATTTAGATTTAGAGCGCGGTTCATATCATCATCCTGATACAGTGCAAATTGAATTTGCTAAACAATTAAAAGAGAAATATCCATTTGTACGTCTTGAAAATGTTTATCATGATATTACGAAATTACGTTTAATTAAGTCAGAAGATGAAATTGAAAATATGCGTACAGCGATTGAAAAAACACGAATCGGGATTGAAAGCTTAATGAAAGCTTCAAAGCCTGGGATGCTTGAGTATCAATTAGAAGCACATTATGATTTTGCAATTAAAACGGAAGGGGTTAAGAAAACCTCATTCCATACGATTGCAGCTTCAGGAGTTAATGCAACAGTGCTTCATTATGATAAAAATGATTCTGTGTGCCAAGACGGAGATTTAATTTTATTTGACCTTGGATGTGAGTGGAATTATTACTGTTCAGACATTTCACGTACCTTCCCGATTAACGGAAAGTTCACGGATCGTCAACGCGCCGTTTATCAAGCAGTTTTAGACGCACAATTAGCAACCATCGAAATTATTAAACCGGGTCTTCCAATGGCAGAAGTTAATGAGTTTGCCCGTCGTAAATTAGCTGAAGGATGTAAAAAACTTGGCTTAATTGAAAAAGATGAGGAAGTTTCACGTTACTACTACCATGGAATCGGACACTATTTAGGACTTGATACACATGATGTTGGAGGTCGTGGGGGTGTCTTACAACCAGGTATGGTTATTACGATTGAACCAGGATTATACATTGAAGAAGAAGGAATCGGAATTCGTATTGAAGATGATATCTTAGTTACAGAAGATGGATATGAAAACTTATCAAAAGATATCATTAAATCAATCGAAGACATTGAAGCCTTTATGAACTAAATAAAAAAACATCTCGCACAGAGATGTTTTTTTATGCATATTATTTGATAATAATTATCATTGTTGGTAAACTTTAATTACAGTAGTTGATAATAATTATCAATTATAACTAAATGAGGTGATTGAAATGAAATTTATGATGGACATTAGAGAAAAAACGTCTTTACTACATAGTGCAGCAGAACATACAGGATATATTAAGAAGTTAGTAGATGGAGAGGCATCGGTTGAGGGATATGCAGAGTACCTTTATAATCTAGAAAAAATGTATCAAGCCATTGAAAAGGCACTTGATGAAAATGAACAAAATGAAGTCGTCAAACCATTTGTGACAAAAGAACTATATCGTTCTGAATTAATGCGTCAAGATTTAGCCTTTTTATTAGGAGATAAATTATCATCAATGCAACCATTAGCATCAACGGAAGCATGTGTGGCCAAAATTGAAGCTTTATCAACCTCACAACCTGAATTAGTGGTTGCTTATGCTTATACAAGATTTTTAGCTGATTTATTTGGAGGACGTATGTTCTTATCCCTCTTAAGTACAAGCTATAAAATTGACCAACAAGCTTTAAATTATTATCAATTCCCAGAAATTAATGATTTACGAGGATACGTGATGAAATATCACAACATGTTAGCGGATATTCAACTATCTGATGAGATGAAGATTGATTTTATTAATGAAGTTAACAATGCTTATATCTATAACTTAGCTATTTCAAATGAATTAGATGCAAAGTTAAAATAAGATGAATGGATTAATCTTAATTGAGCTAAGCAATGTTTTGAGAAAATATTAAATGGAATACCTATAATAGAAATAGAATACCAAGCGTTTGTAAAATAAAAAGGGAGTTCGTCTTAGAGACGGACTCCCTTTTTTCGATCTTTAAAAATAGTGGTGGCAAATTTAACGAAGTATTTAGAGAAAGGTAAAAATAGTAGGACGGTGACGAGATTAAAGACAAGTTGAGCATTGGCGATTTGACGTTCAGGAGACGGACTAAAGGTGGCGGTAAAGTCGATGAGTAGGCTAATGAATGGCAGAAAGAGTAGTGTTCCTACCAAGTTAAAAGTAAAGTGAATCAGTGCCGCTTGTTTTCCAGCTGTATTTCCTCCTAAACTTGATAATATGGCTGTCATACAAGTTCCAATTTCATGTCCAAATAAAATAGGAATTGCGGTATATAAAGAAATCGCACCGGTGGAAACAAGTGAAATAAGGATAGCGGTGGATGCAGATGAACTCTGGATGAGGAAAGTAATCGACATTCCAAGAAGTAGACAAAGGATAAGATTGCCTTGGACGTTGAAAATCAATTGTTGAAAGAGGGTAGACTCAACAATCGGGCTCATGGCTGTTTTAACCATTTGAAGCCCAAGAAATAATAGTCCAAAGCTAAATAAAAAATATCCAATTTGGTGAAAGGGTCTTTTTTTAAAGCAGACAATGATACAGGTTCCTACGCAGATAAAGTAAGGAATAAAATCCGTTAAATTTAAGGTGATTAATTGTGTCGTCACAGTGGTTCCAAGATTGGCTCCCATAATAACACCTGTGGCTTGTAATAAGCTCATCAGACCTGAATCAACGAGTCCGACAACTAATACAGTAATAGCTGAGCTACTTTGAACGAGCGCTGTGAAAATCGCACCAAGGAGCGCCCCTTTATAAGGGGAGGTAATGGTTGTTTTGAAGATGGTCTTTAGTTTATCTCCAGCTAGTGATTTAAGAGCGTGACTCATTTGTCTCATTCCATACAAGAATATGAGTAACCCACATAATAAGTTTAAAATAATCGGGATGGTGTGCATAATGTACCTCCAAAAATTGAGTTCTTTTTAGAGTGTACGATCTTGATTTTTAAAATAGTCTATCTTTCGCTCGACTAATTATTATCGAACTTTTGATTAAAAATGAAAATTCTTGTCCATAATGAGGTAGTCGAAGAGAAAGGGATGACGTTTAATGAATAATATTTTATTTAAAATGATAGAAATTGAAGATATGTTAATGAAACGAATGGAAAATGGAAGTTATACCGATCAATTAGTTTGCCAAATTCAACTGAACACATTAGAGTTGTTCAAACATTATCCGATTCGCAGTTATGAAGAATCGCAAGATGTGTTAAGACAAATGGATTTAGTTTTTGGTATTTCATATTGATAAGTCTAGATAAGTCTTTCACACTTAGAAACCTTTTATCTAAACGATAAGGGAACTTAGGACTAAAAAGATTAAGTATTGAGACTGATTTCTAATTGTGGAATAAAACTCGTTTTTATATAGATAAAAAAAACAAGCTAACGTAAATTTAGCTTGTTTTTTTATGGTTTATTTGATTGAATTATCACTTAAGTTTAAGATATATTCAGCGATATTGATTGAGTGGTCTCCGATACGTTCAAAGTTTGAAATAGCATCTAAGAATACGGCACCACTATGAGCATTACATTTATTTTCACTTAAACGCTTAATGTGTTTATCACGTAATAATTCTTCTAAGCGATCGATATTCTCTTCAAAAATCACCGTATCATTTGCTTTTTGACGGTTGTTGTTTTTGTAACTTGCATAAGATGAATTAATAGATTCTAATGTGTAGTTATACATTAATTTTAATTCTTCAATTGCGTCAGATGTGAATGATAATTTACTTGTTGCCACTTCTTCAGCAAGCTCTGCAATGTTTTTACTATGATCTCCGATACGTTCAATATCACTTACAATCTTAATCATCGAAGCAATACGATTTGTATCTACCTCTGTGATATCGTGTGATGAAATCGAAACTAAGAAAGAAGAAAGATCACGTTCCATACGATTGATTTCTGATTCATTTTCATATATTTTTCTGTAGTCTGTAGTTTTTCCATCCATTAATGCATTAGTTGCTAGCGTTAAGTTTTCTTTCGCTAGATCATACATGGTTAAGCTTTCTTGGAAAGCTTGCTCAAATGCAATGGCAGGAGTTTCTAAGAAACGACGGTCAAGGCGATTAATAGACGCTTGTTCACCTTCTTTGTCTTTAAGTGCTAAGTTAGCTAACTTAACAAATACACCAGCAAAAGGTAGTAAGATAATCGCATTTACAACGTTGAAGATTGTATGAGCATTTGCGATTTGCTTATCAATGTCACCACCCATATGAGTCACGATATTTGATAAGATACCGATTAGTGGTAAGAAAATCAGGGTTCCAATTAAGTTAAATGACAAGTGAATGAAAGCCGCTTTTTTGGCAACTTTATTTGCATTTAAACTTGATAGTAAAGCAGTAACACATGTTCCGATATTATTACCAAATAGGATAGGAATTGCAACTTGCAAACTAATTGCTCCTGTTGCGGCTAATGATAATAAAATCGCTGTTGAAGCCGAAGAACTTTGAACGACAGCAGTCATAACGGCCCCGACTAAAATTCCTAAGAACATATTTCCTTCAAGGGCTATAATTAAGTCTTGGAAGAATGTTGTTTGAGCAATTGGACTCATTGCATCCTTCATTGCTGTTAATCCCATGAATAGTAAACCGAATCCGAAGATAATTTTTCCGATTTCTTTTCGGTTTTGTTGCTTCATGAATAGGATTAGTGCAGCCCCGATGATAATAAATAGTGGAATATAGTCATCGATTTTGAATGTAATTAATTGACCTGTAATTGTTGTTCCAATATTAGCCCCCATAATGACCCCTACTGCTTGGTATAGGCTCATTAATCCAGCGTTTACGAAACCAACGACCATAACGGTTGTAGCACTACTACTTTGAATAATTGCTGTGACGATTGTTCCTACTAATGCCCCTTTTAATGGATTCGTGATGGCTTTATCGAAGAATGATTTCAGCTTTGAACCAGCTGCATTTTCAAGACCATCTCCCATAAACTCCATTCCAAATAGGAATAGGGCTAGTCCACTAAATAGACCTAAAAAGATGTTGATGTAATCCGACATACAGTAACCTCCATATTTTATCCTGTTCAATCATACTACAAAATCCTACAATTGAAAATAATATGTTAGTAATAAAGACTCATATTTGGAGTCATTTTAAATTGAATTTATAATTTTTTAAATATTTTAATTTTTTGTGTTAAAAAAACACAAAAAAAAGGTATAATTATCAATTTGTGTAACTGAGAAAAATGCGTTATTAATAGGATAAAATTTTACATGTTAAATTAATTTTGATAAAAAAACGCGTATGTATACAACTTTTATATCGAAAACTAATAGAGATTAATTACAAATTGACTGGATTCAAGAAGAAGATTATTATATCATTTGGTTTTGGAATGTGAATTTAGTATAATAAAGTTACTTTGAAAAGTTAATTGATTTGAGTGGAGGAAATAAAACATGCAAAAACCTGTTTTAAACATATCAGAATTACGTGCAAATGTTGAAGATAAAGAAATTTTAAAAGGCGTAAATTTAGAAATTAAGGGTGGAGAAGTTCATGCGATTATGGGTCCTAATGGGACAGGTAAATCAACACTATCTTCAACCATTATGGGGCATCCTAAATATAAAGTAACAAGTGGAAATGTTACATTAAATGGTGAAGATGTATTAGCGATGTCAGTTGATGAGCGTGCTCGTGCCGGATTATTCTTAGCGATGCAATATCCTGCAGAAGTTCCAGGTGTGACAAACTCAGACTTCTTACGTACAGCCATGCAAACACGTATGGAAGAAGGAAAAGACGTTCCTTTATTTAAATTTATCCGTGAATTAGATAAGAGCGTTACAAAACTTGAAATGCGTGAAGATTTACCTCACCGTTATTTAAATGAAGGATTCTCTGGTGGAGAGAAAAAACGTAATGAAATCTTACAAATGATGATGTTAAAACCAAACATTGCAATTTTAGATGAGATTGATTCAGGGCTTGACGTTGATGCATTACGTATTGTTGGAGAAGCTGTTAACTCAATGCGTTCTGAAAACTTTGGATGCTTATTAATCACTCACTATCAACGTTTATTAGACCACATTAAACCAGATTTCGTTCACATTATGATGAAAGGTCGTATCGTTCGTTCTGGTGGACCTGAGTTAATTGAACGTATCGATCGTGAAGGATACGATTGGATTAAAAAAGAATTAGGAATTGAAGATGAACGTGTGATCATTCCTGAAGAAGGTCGCAAAGTGGTTTCAATCGGAACTTGTGCAACTAAGGAAATGTTAGATCTATAACAATTAGTGCTTGATTGAAAAAAACAATAAATTAATGTTATAGATGAAAGGGGCAAAGAACTGATGATACAGTTACCAACATGGGTACAACAGATGCAAACAGAGGCGCAGTCTGTTATGCCGTCTTTAAAATTACCAAAAGCAGACCGTACAATAATAAAAAACTGGGCGTTTGAAGCTATTGAAGTTCAAACACCATCTACATATAACAATGAAATTCCGAGTGCTGTGGCACATTTAGTATCAACTGAAGATCAAAATGTTGTGATTTTATGCGATGGAAAGATCGTGTATCAAAATTTAGGAATAGCTTTTGATGGAGTTATTATTGCTAATTTAGAAGAGGCACTAACGAAACATGAAGCGATTTTTAAACCTTACTTTATGAACGTAGCGTCGGTTGACACAAATCGTTTAACAGCATTACATATGGCACATTTAAATAGTGGATTATTTATTCACGTCCCTAAAAATAAAGTGGTCAAAGAAGCCTTAAACGTTATCTATTTACAAGAAAATGGTTCTTTATTTAATCACACTCTGATTGTGGCGGAGCCAAATTCTGAATTCAAATACATTGAAAACTACTGCAACACAGTTTCAGGAAACATTAATGTCATCTCAGAAACTGTTGTAAAAGAAAATGCTCAAGTTGACTATGCGGCAATGGATCGCTTAACGAGTGAGACATTAGTTTACAATTTACGCAAAGCAAGGGTAGAGGCTAATGGTCGTCTTCTTGTTTCTCTTGGAGCTTTAAATGATGGAAATACAGTTTCAGAAAACTTAGTTTCATTAGTTGGACAAGGGGCACACGCAGAAGTGAAAACAGTAGCGATTGCAGAAGGTTTACAAAAACAAAATATTACGGTTAATATTGAACATTTAGCACCGTTTACTGAGGGACATATTGTAAATCATGGTATTTCTAAAGATGATGCTCAATTAACATTTAATGGAATTGGGAAAGTTCATAAAGGAATGAATGGTTCTAATGCACAACAAGAAAGTCGTGCAATGATTTTATCAGAAACGGCTCGTGCTGATGCTAATCCAATTCTTTTAATTGACGAGTATGATGTGAAAGCAGGACATGCGGCTGGTGTTGGAAAAATTGATGAAGAACAATTATATTATTTAATGAGTCGTGGATTAACTCGTCGTGCAGCGGAAGTCTTAATTATTTATGGGTTCTTAATGCCATTTATTGATGAAATCCGTAACGAGTCAATTAAAGCTGAATTTGAAAAAGTAATTGCGCGTAAAATCAACGCGTAACGAGGTGAATCAAATGACATTAGACATTAATCGCATTCGAGAAGATTTTCCTATTTTAAAAGAAACAATGAATGGTCGTCCGCTTGTTTATTTAGATAGCGGAGCTACAACGCTTAAACCACAAGTCGTGACAGATGCAGTTAATTATTACAATACGAAAAAAACGTCTAACGTGCACCGTGGTGTTTATCAATTAAGTAACGATGCGACTGAACTATATGAGGGAGCTCGTGAAAAAGTAAAGAATTTATTAAATGCTAAAAAAGTAGAAGAGATTGTCTTTACAAAAGGAGCGACTCAGGCTTTAAACTTAGTCGCTCAAAGTTATGGGTTATATAATTTAAAACCAGGAGACGAAGTGATTGTTTCAGAGCTTGAACATCACAGTAGTTTTTTACCTTGGCAACATGTAGCTCGTGTAACAGGGGCAGTCCTTAAGTTTATCCCACTAGATGAAACAGGACATATTACGGTTGAAAACTTTAAAAAAGTATTAAGTGACAAAACAAGAGTTGTTGCGATTAATTATGTTTCAAATGTAATGGGATACATCTCACCAATTAAAGAGATTACAGCATTAGCACATGAAGTAGGGGCTATTGTTTCAGTTGATGCGGCACAAGCTGTTCCACATATGAAAATTGATGTTCAAGATTTAGATTGTGATTTCCTATCATTCAGCGGTCATAAAATGTGTGGACCAACAGGTGTTGGAGCATTATACGGAAAATATGAATTATTAAATGCAATGGAACCAATTGAATTTGGTGGAGAAATGATTGATATTGTTGGAGAAGTAACTTCAACATGGAAAGATGCGCCATACCGCTTTGAAGCGGGAACACCCGTGATTGCAGGAGCGATTGGACTTGGAGCGGCCATTGATTATTTACAAGCCATTGGATTTGATGAAATTGCACAACATGAGTATGAATTACGTCGTTATGCTTTAGAAAAGTTAGAAGAGCTAGGTGGCATCACCATTTTCAATAAAGATGCAAAAACAGGTATTATTTCATTTAATATTGATGGGGTACATCCTCATGATGCTGCTACGATTTACGATGCCGAAGGAGTATGTGTTCGTGCAGGACATCATTGTGCTCAACCTTTAATGGGATGGTTGTGTCAACCTGCAACACTTCGTGCAAGTTTCTATTTATACAATACAAAAGAAGAAGTGGATGCATTTATTGAAGCCACTCGAAAAGGAAAGGAGTTTTTCGACGGTGTCTTTTTCTAATTTAGAACAATTATATCGCCAAGTGATTATGGATCATTATAAAAATCCACGTAATAAAGGATTATTACAACAAGATGGATATCATGAGGTACATTTAAAAAATCCAACCTGTGGAGATGACATCACAGTTCAAGTTAAAGTTGAAGATGGAAAAATCATCGATCTACGTCATGAAGGAACTGGATGTTCTATTTGCTGTTCATCAGCTTCTGTTATGTCTCAAACATTGAAAGAGAAAACATTAGAAGAAGCTCAAGAGATTACAAATAACTTCTATGAACTTGTCAAAGGTAATGAGTTTGATGAAGATTTAGATATGGGAGATGCACCTGTTTATCAAGGTGTTTCTAAATTCCCGGCACGTGTAAAATGTGCAACCATTTCATGGAAAGCTGCTGAGCAAGCATTAAATGAAATGAAAAAATAACACCACTTAATTTCTATTGAGTGGTGAGACGCCAAAATGAAATGGAGGGTTACCGGGTGAGTGCTGAAGTACAAGAGAAAAAACACGAAATTGAAGGCATCGTAACCGATTATAAGTACGGATTTAAAACGGACTATAAAAATATCAAAGATACAGGTAAGGGAATTTCAGAAGCAGTTGTCCGTGAAATTTCTGAAATTAAAGGTGAACCTGAGTGGATGTTAGAGTATCGCTTAAAAGCATATAATCATTTTGCGAAAACTCCAATGCCTGAATGGGGACCGGATTTATCTGAAATTAATTTTGATGATTATACATATTATATTAAACCATCTGAAAAAACTGAAAATAGTTGGGATGAAGTTCCAGATGAAATCAAAGACACGTTTGACAAATTAGGAATTCCTGAAGCAGAAGCAAAATTCTTATCAGGAGTTTCAACTCAATATGAATCAGAGGTTGTTTATCATAATAATCAAAAAGAATTAGAAGAAGCTGGTGTTATCTTCATGGATACAGATTCAGCTTTAAAGCAATATCCTGATTTATTCAAAGAATATTTTGGAAAAGTTATCTCGTATGCAGACAATAAGTTCTCAGCGTTAAACAGTGCCGTATGGTCAGGTGGATCATTTATTTATGTTCCTAAAGGTGTTAAGATTGAAAAACCATTACAATCATATTTCCGTATTAATACAGAAAGTATGGGGCAATTTGAGCGTACATTAATTATTGTTGATGAGGGAGCAGACATTCACTATGTAGAGGGATGTACAGCACCAACCTATTCAGCAGATTCATTACACTCGGCTGTCGTTGAAATTTATATTCGTAAAGGTGGACGTTGCCGTTATTCGACGATTCAAAACTGGTCAAATAATATCCTAAACTTAGTAACAAAACGTGCCGTATGTGAAGATTATGCACATATGGAATGGATTGATGGAAATATCGGTTCAAAAATTACAATGAAATATCCTGCATGTGTCTTAAAAGGAGAAGGAGCAAAAGGAACAACTATTTCGATTGCTTTCGCTGGAGAGGGACAAATTCAAGATGCAGGAGCTAAAATGATTCACTTAGCCCCTAATACATCTTCAACAATTATCTCTAAATCATTATCACGTAATGGTGGAAATGTAACATACCGTGGAATTGTTGAACATGGGAAAAATGCAAAAGGTGCTAAATCACACGTTGAATGTGACACAATCATCTTAGATAATGTTTCTAAATCAGATACAATTCCTTATAACATCGTTAAAAATGATGATGTAACTATTCAACATGAAGCAACTGTTTCAAAAGTCTCTGAAGAACAATTATTCTACCTAATGAGCCGTGGTTTAACGGAAGAGCAAGCAACAGAAATGATTGTTATGGGATTCATTGAACCATTCGCAAAAGAATTACCAATGGAATACGCAGTCGAACTTAACCAATTATTAAAACTAGAAATGAACGGATCGATTGGCTAATCGTGAGTAAAGGTGATTTAAACTACACAAACGCTCAGTTAGTGTTATTTAAAAGGTCGAGAAGAATAATCAATCTACCTTCTGATTTCTTTTATACTTAATGTTTTAGTGATCGTTTTAAAAATATACAAAAGCTAGTAGGCAATTCTGTCTACTAGCTTTTTTTCTTGAAACTGTTAATTTTGTTTTTGTATGAACTTGTCGAAAAAACTAAAACTATAAAAGAAAGGAGTGATTATTATGTGTCAAAAAAATGTTGGACGCCTAGATTCATATGTTCGTATTAGTGCCGGTTTAATGATGATTAGTTTAGGGATTATGAAACATAAAGGATGGTTAGCGGCTATGGGTAGTATGAAAGTAGCCGAAGGGATTACTCGTTATTGTCCAATCCTTGATTTATGTCATTTTACAACACTAAGCGACGATGAATTGTTAGAAGAGGTTTTACTTGAAGAAGCGTTAGAATGTGCTATCGATGATGCTTGCGGTTGTGGATGTGACGATGACTTTGATGATTATGATGAATTAGAAGATGAACATGATTGTCATTGTTGCCATCACGATATCGAAGATTACGCAGAAGAAGGAATGTAGTTAAAAAAAGAGCACCACTTGTCATTTTAAACAAGTGGTGTTTTTTTAGGATGTAAAAAGAAGCTGAGAAAGTCTCAATTTCTTTTTATTTTATAGTGGAAAATCATCTACCTCTAAATCTCGGTTTGGATTCGTATTAGGTTCAGAAATTTCTTTTAAAGCTATTTCTGCTCTTCCATCGGTTAGTTGATGAACGGCAAGATCTCCAAGAGAAATCATTCCTACTAATTTTTGATCATGATCGACGACTGGGAGACGTCTAACCTGTTTATCTGCCATTAAAGAGATTGCTAATCCAACTTCTGAATGTTGTTCAATTGTATAAACTGGATGAGTCATGATATCTTCAATTTTGGTACTCATCGGAAGAATATCAGCAAATACACGAATGACAATATCGCGGTCTGTTACTAGTCCAATGACTTTTGAGTTTTCATCGATGACAGGAATCGAACCGACATTATGTTTTTTCATAAGACGAGAGGCGTTAAGAACCGTTTCAGTTGGTGTTAAGGCTTCAATGCCATCGGTCATAAATTGTTTTACTTCCATAAACAAAACTCCTTGTATTTAAATTTCGTTTTTAGTTTACTCAATCAAAGATGAGTTATGCTTTTATTTCTAGAAAACATAAAATAGTGTCACTAAACTAGGCTTTTTGTATAGATTATAGAGAGGTGATTGAAGTGTTACATGTAAATAAAATTAACATTGAAGGTTATGAATTTTTAACTTATGAGGTAGAGTTACCTAAAACAACTCTCTTTATCGTGTCACATGAAAAAGTAGGATATATCATGTGTGCTGCACTCGATATTGATTTCTTTAACAATTCTCCTAAATTAATTGCACGTAAAATTATTGCAGGACGCGCAGAAGGGGTTCGTAGTATTGAACAACTTTTAGATGCTCCACTTGCCAAGGTAACGGTTGCAGCTGATGAAATGGGAATTAAGGTTGGAACGATTGGTAGAGATGCCCTAGTTCTAATGGCTAAAAGTTTAGAAGAATA
>NZ_CALIOS010000045.1:0-18200 GCF_938044715.1 uncultured Turicibacter sp. | reverse complement strand
TTTATTGCGTTATGTCGAGTGCACCACAATGAGTGCCACAACATAGGACATAAGATGTTTGAGGATAAATATAAGATTACTGCCATTAAGTTAAATGAAGCAGCCATTAAGGAGTTGGGGATATGAGTTTGAGAGAGTTTAAAATACCAGGCAAGGTTCAAGCTAAGCAGAGACCGCGATTAAATTTAAAGAACGGTAGAGTTTATACACCACAGCCTACAATCAACTATGAGAGTTATGTTAAATGGTGTTATTCGGATTATGCCAAACAGAAAGGCTGGGAGAAAACTCTTGAGAATGCGATAAGTGCCGAAATTGAGGTTTTTATGCCTATCCCTAAGTCAGATACCAAAAAGAAGAAAGAAGCGAAATTAAGCGGTAAAATACGCCCTACAGTGAAGCCTGATAACGACAATATCGCTAAGAGTGTGCTAGATGCCTTGAATGGATTAGTATATGGCGATGATAAGCAGATTGTTGAGTTGAAGGTTAGGAAGTATTACGGTGTAGAACCTTATGTATATGTTAAATTGATTGAGTTGGAGGGATAAGAAATGAAGATATGTGAGTATTTAAAAAAGAATGGAATGACTATCACAGCTTTAGCATTAAAAATAGGGATATCCGATTCTTCATTGCGAAATTTAATAAGAGGAGGAAGTGTATCAACACACATCATTGAGAAAGTGCAGAAGCTTGGATTAACCGTTGATGGTGTTGAAATGGTAGAGAATGTCGACAATTTACCGACTATATTAGAGGTGATGGAGCGGGACGGTTTAACACAGTATGCTTTTGCCATTAAATATGGTGTTAGCCACACCAACATCAACTACATGTTACGAAAGGGGTATCGAGGAGCAAGTCATGAATTGGCAGATCATTTACGCAAACAAGGGGTATATGTGCCGGTTAGAACCTATTTAGTTCCACCGCAGGGTAGTGGTGAGAAGTTCTACGGCGAGCCTAAAGCTAAGGTAGTTAAAGAGCCTAAAACTTTTCTCAAACCATTTCAGATTCAAGCCGTCAGAAGTCTAGGTAATACCGTTGTTAGGAAGAAAGGTGAAAAGAAAGACGTTCGCACACCGGATATGATTGTTAAAGAATTTGAGAAGTTTGGATTGAGGGTAAAGGTGAGGAATTTAAGGTCAGACCATAATGGTGATGATTGTTATGTGGTTGAATGTGATTTCGAGAGGTTAATGAGTGTGTGTGGTGTGTAATGTTAATAAGGTGGATGGTTGAAATAATTGAAATGTTTTTGGCGATATTAATCCTATTATTTTTGATGTATACAACATGGTATGGTGTCACTATCGAGAGTGGCGATATCAAAATCGAACTATATGGTGTAGGGAGATAGTTTACGAATAAGTGAGATGTTCTAAGAGGTGAGAGTGTGACAGCAAAGGAGATAGTAGATCAATACAATTTCAGTAAAGAGAGAATTGAGTCTTTAGAGAGAAAGAAGCAACGTATCCTAGATGAACCACCAATTAAAGTAACGGACTATAGTGAGTTTGGCTATGGAAATGGTGTAGGGATTGAAGATAAGTATTGTGACAGAGTGAAAGAAATAAACGACATAGATGAAGAGATTAGATGGCTGAAGCAATATGTTGAAAGAGTTGAAAAGGTATTTTGTTGGATTAGCAAGACTCATGCGGAGGAATTAGATATCGTATTATACAAGTACACACATAACAAAACAAATAAAGAGGTTGCAATCGATTTTAATTATGGTGAAAGGACTATTAACAGGAAGTTAAAAGTCGCCTGTAATAAACTGATAAAGTTATTAAATTAAAGAATGGCGTAAAAGGGGGCGTAAATCATGTCGTAACTTTTTATAAAAAACATGATAATATGATAGTGTCGATTACGACGCAAGAGAGCAAGTGATACTTCAGTTACTCACATAATTAAGTATCTAATCGTGATGCTAAATCATGGTTAATAATCGCCCGACTAAGAGCCGAGGGTAAAACCTCGGAATATGTCTCGATAGCTTAATGGTAGAGCAAAGGCAATCCAAAACCTTGTGTATTGGTTCAAATCCAATGAGAGACCCCATAATATGCCCGAAAGGGCACCAAGTACGATACGTTTTGAAGTTGATTGATGTGAATTCATTGCCATCAGTGATAACCTCCAGCCTGAGAGCTTTTTGCTCAAGGGCGACACGCTTGTGTCGTTTATTAAGTAAGACAGTAAGCTTCTTAGGTTCTTTAGGAGCACGCTAAGTTGGTGCAAATCCAATCGCAAGCACTACCCTAAAAACAGATTGATGTCTTGATAACACATCAGTAATCTTAAATCCCATCCCGATAAGCACACGTTCCCCCGACGTGTGTTTTTATTTTACAAAGAAAGGTGGTGTTGCAATGAAGCTTACACCCAAACAACAGGCGTTTGCTGATTATTATATTCAAACAGGCAACGCCACTGAAGCTGCTATAAAAGCAGGGTATAGCAAAAAGACCGCTAAAGAAACAGGGTATGAAAACCTCACAAAACCTCACCTTCAAGAGTATATCGAAGAGAAACAAAAGGAATTAGAGAGCAATCGTTTAGCAGATATAACAGAAGTTCGAGAGTTTTGGACGGAGGCAATGCGAAATCCCGATAATTCCATGAAAGACCGATTAAAGGCTAGTGAGATGATAGCAAGAACATCAGGGGCATTCTTAGATAAAGTTGAAATGAAAACAACGGGTGAACAAACGATTACCGTAACGATAATGGATGATGACGATGCAGATTAATTTGCAAATTAGCAAAAAAATATTCAGTCCTCATTTTTATCCCTATCTATTTGATTATAGCCATAGATGGAATATCTTTATGGGTGGAGCAGGTTCTGGTAAGTCGCATTTCGTCATTCAAAAACTAATCATCAAAGCGTGTCAATCTAAGCGTAAGGTTTGTATGTGTCGTCGATACGGTACGACTATTAATAACTCTATTTGGGATTTAACTAAACAAATGTTGAGGCAGTTAAAGCTATTAGATCAGTGCTCAGTCAATAAGTCAGAACGTAGTATTACTCTACCTAATGGTTCAATGATTATTATGTTGGGACTTGATGATGAAGAAAAACTATTATCAATCAATGGTGTTACTGATTTCTTTATTGAAGAAATATTTGAAGTACCACAAGAGATAGTTGACCAGATAGATTTACGTTTAAGGGCGAAAGCTCCGTATTTGCAAATATACGGTTGTTTCAATCCAATTAGTCCTCACCACTGGTTACATGGGTTTTGTGAAGGCGATAAGCAACCTGCTGATTTGTTTTATGACAGAAGCAATTACAAAGATAATCCATTTTTACCTCAATCATATGTAGATTCACTGGAGAGTTTGAAAACCCGAAATCCTAATAAATATCGTATATTTGCAGAAGGAAATTGGGGAACTGATTTAGATGGTTTAGTATTTAAACATATCAACTTCATCAATAGTCATGATATAGATGTCAATGCTATGTTAAAGGACAAATCATGGCAAGTTAGATGCGGAATGGATATTGGTGAACTAGATCCAACAGCTATTGCAGTCAGCTTATTCAATGAAAGGACTCAGGCATTATATTTAATTAAAGAGTTTTATCAACGTGGAGCTACATTAGATGAAATGTATGAAGCCATTATTAATCTAGGGATACAGAAACAGAAAATATATGTTGATAGTGCAAGTCCTCAAGTCATTAGCTACTTGAAGTCAAAAGGCATCAATGCTCAACCGTGTATTAAAGGTGCAGGAAGTGTTGAAGCTAGAATTTCATATCTGCAAAACTTAGATATATATGTGCTAGTTGATAGTTGCCCAAACGCTCAAATAGAATTTGAAAATTTTGTTTACCTTAAAGATAAGAAAACAAATGTTTATACCAACAAGACTGACCACACTTACAGTCACTTATGTTGTGATGCGCTAGGATATAGCATTTGTGATATTTATTCATCAAATAGGGTTAAAATATTCGATAAATCTTCACTTAGATTGTAAAGGGAGGAGTTGATTAAATGTTGCAACTAAGACGACCTAAAAAGAGATATAACTACAATGAAGTGTATAATTTTATTCGGCAACACGAAACTCATATGTATCACGACCATAAGTTATTAGCTTACTATGAGGGGAATAACACAGAAATCAATAAAAAGAACCGCAGTGAGGGTAAGAGCAATATCAAAGCAACTCATTCTTTTGCTAGTAAGCTAGTAGACACATTTACGGGATATTTTGCAAGTAAACCGGTCAAATATGATGCTGACAACGAAGATATCCTGTCTTTAATTGATGATTATTTAAAATATAATGACAGTGAAGAAGCGTTAATCACCTTGACTCGAAATAGTGCCATTTACGGTGTTAGTGCGACAATGACATTTTTAGATGCCAAAGGTAATATACGATTCTGTCCAGTAGATAATCGTGAGTTGATCGTGATTACAGATAACAGTGTATTAGAGGAAATTCATACTGTTATTCGTCACTGGAAAGTAGAGAATAATGGTGGTGTACGTGAAACCCACTATGTTGAAGTCTATACTGATGTAGATGTGACTAAATATTATCTTGAAACTGAGAATGGCGAGGTCAAAGAAACTACTGTGCCACAAGTTAGTGAGCATTATTTCAAAGACGTTCCTTTTAGCTTATTCAAATTCAATGATGGAAAAGGACTGTTTGAACGTGTTATCCCGTTAATTGATGCTTATGACTTAGCGGTATCTAACACATTGGATTTATCTAATGACTTAGTAGATGCCCTCTTATTAGTAAGTGGGTGCACACTTAATGATGAGATGATACAACAGATTCGTGAGTTAAGGATGTTAAATGCAAGTGAAGATATTAAAGTTGAGTATGTTCAGAATAATTTACCAACCAATGAAGAAGTAAAGACACGCTTACGTGAAGATATTTTCTCATTAGCAGGTATCGTTGACTTAGAGGATAAGAATTGGGGAAGTGCTTCTAGTGGTGTAGCTTTACGTTTACGTATGGCTAGTACAGAGTTTAAAGCAGGTGTTACACAGGGGCATTTTATTAAGGCATTAAGACGTAACTTAGAGTTAATGTTAAATCTTAAATCATTAACCAATCCAATTGACGTTGATAAAGAATTGCGTGAGATTAAGATTACAATGCATCGTAACGCTATTGCAAATGAGACAGAACAGATTCAAAATGCTTTGCAGTTATCAACTATGTTAAGTCAGGAGACTGTTGTTGGTCTATTACAGGACTTCGTGCCTAGCATTGAGGTTGAATTAGAACGATTGGCTGAAGAAAAAGAACGATCTATCTCATTCATGCAAGATAACTTCAACGATCATGAACCAGTAGTAGATGATAGAGAAGAAAATGCTGAAGTAGTAGGTGAGTAGCATGCCTAAATCACACTTTCAACAGAAGATGGAGAAGTTAGACAACAACTACAACCGATATTTTAAATCTACTCTTAAAGAGTTACAGAAAGAATATAAAATAGCTTACGATACTATCAAAGTAGAGATTATCAAATGGTATAAGAGTATGGAAGAAATTAAGGCAGTAAATCCTAATTTTCAATTTAGTGAACTTAAGCATCTTGAAGAATTGACTAAACAGGTTGATTTGATTTTAGATGAACTAGCCAAAGTTGAATCTGACAAACTAGGTGATTCGCTAAATCAGTTATATGTTAGTGACTACATGGATTTAGCAAAATTGAATGAAAAATACAAGGAGATTGCTAATCGTCCTTCACCAGAGCTTAACCAGTTGAAATCTATTGAACTATTAGAGTCATATATAAATACACCTATAGCCACAGGAGAATTGGCAGAGGTGGCTAAACAAATGGATTTATCTTGGTGGTATTCTCCACTACAAGGTAAATGGTACTACACTCGAATTGAAGAGAGAGCTAAGAAGTTAGGCTATTCGATTGAGAGTAAGTTAAAACAATCTATCATTCGTGGAGATGGATATAACAAGATAGCAGGAGAAGTTATGCGTGATTTAGATGTTAGCTTTAGAAGTGCTAAGACATTGGTCCAAACCGAACTAAGGACAGCCGAAATCACAGCACACCTTCATCAAGCAAAACAGAACGGCTATACTCATATGGAACGTAGAAGTATGAGAGATAGTCGCGTCTGTAAACTGTGCCAATCGTTAGATGGAGCTATTTATCCACTCGAATCGACTACATCAGGAGATTTTATACTGCATCCTAATGAGCGATGTGTTTTAGTTGAAGTCGTTGTTGATGAAAATGGAAATATCAAACGTTCGCCATATTATGATGATGCTCAAGATTTTATTAAGAAGCGTGCTAAATCGAATGAGGATCGTACCAAGATGATACGTGCGCAATATGATTTAAATAAGAAAAAATAGTTACTAGACTTATAACTAGGTGGAACTCTTTGTAGTTCCTTTTATTTTGCTTTACTTGTTGAGCATATCAATGAGGATTTTACTCAAAGAAAGAGGTCAAATGTATGGAAGATAACCAAATTTTAAATACAAACACACAAAATCAAGTGTCAGAACAAAGTGAGGGAAACGTGGAAACTCAACCACAAGACACTAAAACTTTCACACAAGAGGAATTAGATCGCATCTTAACTAAGCGTTTGGAGAAGGAAACGAAAAAGTGGGAGGCTAAGTTTAACGCTCTTGAAGAGTCACAAAAGTTATCTCAAATGAATGAAGAACAAAAAGCAGAGTATGATTTCAACAAAAAATTAGAAGAATTGCAACAACGTGAGCAAGAGTTAGAAGCTAAAATCAATCAATATAATCAACAACAATATAAAGCTACTATTACTTCACAATTGCAAGAAGCAGGGTTACCTGTATCTATGGCGGATTTGCTAGTCAACATGGATGCAGAATCGGTAGCAACACAAATTAATGCTATGAAAGATTTGTTCAGTAATCAGATTAATGCACAAATACAAGCTAAAGTTCAAGCTAGTGCTAATGTGCCTACAATGTCTAATGAACAACCTAAAGCATTGACAATGGAGGATATCTCTAAAATGTCTACTCAAGAAATTATGCAGCGTAAGGCAGAAGTAGATAAAGTGGTTAAAGAGTATTACATGACTAAATAATTAAGGCACTAGATAATAGTGCCTTTTATTATTCCTTTGAGTGGGGGTGGTTAAACACTTCACCATCTAGGGTGGGTACTAGAGAAATATTAAAATGAAAGAGGTAATATAATGCCAAATTTGCAAAACACTTCAGAAATTAAATCAGCCATTGCTTCAGTATGGAAAGCTGAAATCCAAGAAGAATACATGAAGCGCTCTATCTTAGAAGCAATCACTTATCCAGTTGCAATGGATGGATACGGTAAATACATTATTAATAAAATCGTTGCAGATGATGATTGTGTAGTGGATTACGATGGGAATGACTTAACATTCAAAAAGGGAGCAACAGAAGCTATTGAATTAATTCCAGACCAACACAAAGCATTTGCTATGGAGTTCCCGACTATCGACTATGCCATGACTAATACAAATGCTCGTGAAGCATTAATCCGTCAACGTGTAAATACTTTACAACTATCTACTTGTAACCACGTATTAGGATTAGTTCGCGCAGAGGAAGATATTCAAAAAGTAACTGCAACATTAACTAAGTCTAATATTTATGAAAACATCAATAAAGCAGTACGTATGTTAGATTCTAAAGAAGTGCCTTCTGATGGACGTATTATTTTAATGAACTGGAATACCTTAACGATGTTAGAACAATCTTCTCAATTCGCTAATAACTTCCATGTTGCGACTGAGTTAAACGGATTATCTAACGTTACTGTATCTGGTGTTCAAGTATTATTAACTAACTTAATCGAAGATGGAGAAATCATTGTATTACACAAAGATGCAATCGCACAAGTTCAATACTTAGATCAAATTAAGTTTGGTGAAATGGAAAAACGTTTCTCTGAATATGTCAAAGTCTTATCAGTGCATGGTGCATTAATCACTCGCCCAGAGTCAATCGTTCGTATTGCTACTGCTTAACTGAACGCTACATCGCTTGTTGAAGAACAAGTAATCGAAGATGTAGAACCTAAGGGAACTCGCGAGAGAAAGACAACCAATTAAGAATGGAGTGATGTAGATGATTGAATTAATCAAAAAGCTAACTAACACTAAATTAGATGATGTGGTTATCAATTTCTACATCTCTAATGCAACGAATGCAATAAAAAACTATCTCAATGATCCTGATTTAGATATATGCGACACCTATTATAACGAAGCGATAGAGTTAGCTTGCTACTACATCAACAAAGCTACTATGTCGCAAGGTTCAGTTGAGAATGGTGCTATCAAATCTATTTCATCAGCAGGTCGTAGTGTGACATTTATGGATTTTGATGAATTGAATAAAATCGGCATTCCTCAGACAATCAAAGATAGACTACCTAAACCTAAAGTTATGGTGAAAGTATGGTGATGATATATGGGAGTTAATGATTTATTCTACACAGATAAAGCAACACTCATGGGTGTTATTGCTAGTAAGCCTAATGAATGGGGAATTGTAGAGCAAACCTATGAGTTCATTGCAGAAGATATTCCATGTTCAATTACCCCTATTAGCACTTATCATTCTCAACAGAAATATGGGATAGCTAGTAACGTATCATTTGAAGTTTCAATGGATCATATAGAGAGTTGCGAGTCAGCTACTCGTGTTGAAGTGGATGGAGTAACCTATCAAGTGAGAACTTATACGGTTTATCCTGCTTTTATGTGTCTTCCTAAAACTATTACCTATGGACTTAAACGATGAAGATAACAATTGATACATCATCACTACTTAAAGGTTTGGAGAAAGATTTACAGAAGATACAGGAAGGTCTCGAAGAAGGCATGAGATTAGTGGCTAGTGAGATTGCACAGATGCAACAAGATATCATTGACGAAAAAATAGGTGGGGATGGTTCTTATATAAGAACTGGTAAATTAAAATCATCTGTTACTATTATGCCATTAGAGTGGTCAAATGGATTAGCTAGTATGACAGTAACTAATGTCGGTTGTAACTATGCAATTTATAATGAGTTAGGGACAGGTATTTATGCAGATAATGGACAAGGTAGACAAGATGGATGGTTTTATCCAGTTGGGGATGGGACCTATCGCTTTACTGTGGGGTTGCCACCGAAATACTTTGTTAGAGACTCATTCGAGTTCTATAAAGATAAAGCACCAAGCATTATTCAACAATCAATATTTAATAAACTATAAGGAGGGAGTCGCACGTTTTGTTATCAATTCGAACTGAACTCAAAGAGGGTTTGACAAAAGCGACAGGCATGGATGTGTATTTTGTACAACCACCTGTGAATGCTGACGTTGCAATCCCTCTTTTGATATTAGAAGAGAAATCTAACAATCAATATTATCGTGATCATAATAGTCACATGGAGATTGTTAACTTGTCATATGACATTAGCATCTATGTAGATGAGCCTGAGCAGTTGTTTAAGCTCATGGGAGTAGTAGATGACTATATGCACGGAGTGGGGCTTAAACGCAACTACACAAGTGCTGACATGAACATTGATAACCGCTTGTGGTGTAAGACAATGACTTATAACTGCAAGGCCGCTCTATTAAAAGATTGTACAATTCAAATTTCGAATTAGAAAGGAATGATTATATATGGCTGAATTATTAACTCAAGGCGCGGTGTTGAAACTTGATTCAACAGTTGTTGCCGGTGTTAAATCGATGGGAGAGATTACAGAAAAAACTTCTAAAGTTGAAGTGACGACATTAGCAGATAAAGGTCGCCGTTATATTAATGGGATTAAAGAATATGGTGATGAAATCTCATACACTTGTAATTATGAGAAAGCTGAATTTAAAAAAGTGCGTGCATTAGCAGATGGAGAAACGCATGAGGTAGAGATAACATACGCTGATGGATTGAAGATTACTTTTAATGCATACGTATCCGTAACGTTAAATGGTGTTGAAGTAGATGCGGTCCATGAATTTACAATCAGTTTGACTCCTGCATCAGAAATCACCATTGGAGATGTGGAGTAATAATTAATAAAATAAGTCCTTGTGAAATGCAAGGGCTTTTTCTTTTAGTACACAAAACAAGAAAGGATGACTAAACATGATTAAGCAAGTCGAATTTATGGGGCTTAACCTAACATTAGTAGGAACTAAAGAAAAAATTCAATTAGAGAAAGCATTAGGTTGTTCACCGCTTAACTTTATATTTGGAATGATGGGTGGAGCAACAAATGAGCAAGATATTGATTTTTCTAAAATGCAAATCCCAACTATGCCAGTTATGACTACTGTCTTACACGCAGCAGCACAAAAGTTAAATGCAGGTGTATCGATTGATAAAATGATGGATTTAATTGATGCTTGGTTAGAGAAAGAGGAAGAAAATTCGGTTATCTCATTGTTTACGGTCGTGATGGAAGTTCTTCAAACAGGTAAATATTTACCGTATGATAAGCAAGAAATTATTGAGAAAGAAGAGGCAATCCATGATTGTCTTGAAGCATGAGAATAAAATCTATTATCCTAAATTGACGATTAGATCATGTTTGGCAATTGATAAACTGTTTGGTGATTTAACTCGACCGTTATTGACTGTTATAAGTGTCAAAACGCAACTGCTGTTATTATCCTTATCGTTAGAGCAATATGAGTTAAGTGATGACGAGTTGTACGATGTTGCTGACAGTGTTGAGGATCTAAATTCTTTGATTTTAGAGATTTATCAAGAAGCGGGTATTATTAATCAAAATCAATCGGAACTCGAAACAGAAAGAGAATATAAGCCTACAAATAATGTTCCTAATGATAATGTGACGTTCGAAAATCATGTAATGGATTTGTTGGGGCAATGTACGAGTATTGGCATGAGAGAAGAAGAATTTTATAAGTCTACACTTGCTCAAGTTACAAGATACGTTGAGGCGTATAACAAGCAACAACAAAGTGAACTGCAAGAGAAAGCTTGCTTTGATTATCAATTAGCTAATTTGATTGGTATGTCGGTATCAAGATTATTAAGTAAGGATGCTAAGTATCCTGAATTTAAAAAAGCATATCCTTTTATCGGGAACGATGCTCAAGAGAGAGTCGACGAACAATGGGAGATGGAAGTGCAGCGCATTAAATTAAGAGAGTGGGCTGAACAAATGAATAAGAACTTTCATGTGGTAGGAGGTGAGTAGATGGATGAACAAAAAATTATAGACATTAAGCTTCAAGTTGATAAGACGAATGTTGACACTTCATTTGATAAAATCGAGAAACAAGCTAATACCATGTCCAATAATGTATCTAAGTCAACCAACAAGACAGGGCAGTCTTTTAATCATTTAGGACGACAGATGCAAAATGCGTTCAAGGGTGTAAATCTTCGTGGCTTAATGTCATCCATGGAACGAATTAAAACAACAGTAGCTAAAACTATGAAACAAGTCAAAAGTAATATCCAATCGAGTTTGGGTGCTTTTAATGATTCTAAAATGAAAATGCCTACAGATAATACTAAACTTCCAACATCAAATCCGAATGATAACAGTATTCCGAAGCAACTATCTTTAATTGATAAGATGAAGAAAAAGCTTAAAGAGTGGGGAAATCAACATCAAAACACCGCTAATCAAATCAAAAATGCTAATAAAGGTTTAATCACTAGCTTCAAATCATTACTAAGCGCTATGATGCCGTTCTTAGGAATTTATGCTATTTTCAGTGGGTTGAGAAATGCTATAAATGATGCCATGGAATCTATTGAGACTGATAACATGTTTAACACCGTCATGGGAAGTGCCTCAAAAGAAATGAGCGCTTGGGTTAAAGAGTTAAATCAAACTGTTGGACTAGGTATTAAGAATACAAAACAGTATACCGCCACTATTACTCAAATGGGGCGTGCAATGGGGTTAACCGGACAACAGGCTATTGATATGTCTAAACAAATGGCAGTTATGGCTGGCGATATCAGTTCGTTCTATAATACTGATTTAGCAAGTGTACAAGCCGATTTAAGAAGTGCTTTAAGTGGAAGTTTTGAAACGATGGATAAATACGGTGTCGTTTTACGTGCTAATACGATTAAAGAATACGCATATGCCAATGGTATTGCTAACACAGGAGCAGAGTTAACTAATGCTCAACGTGCTATGGCTACTACGATGATGATTGAAGAACAATTAGGATTAGCGAATGGCGATCTAGCACGAAGTCTTAAATCACCTTCTAATCAAACTCGTGTCTTAAAATCTAATTTGAGTGATTTATCAGTTGCATTAGGTAAATGTTTCACACCTATTTTGACCGTTGTATTACCTATCCTTAATACCTTTGTTCAAGCATTAACGACAACTATTAATGCCATTGCTAATTTCATTAGTCAAGTCTTCGCTCTATTTGGAGTTCAAGTTGACTTTGGTGTGGGTGGAGTTGTAGATGAGATTACAGGCGGATTGGAAGATGCTAATAATTCATCAGGTGGAGTATCAGATGATTTAGCAAATGGTGCCGAAAGTGCTCAAAAGATTGCAAAGTCATTAAGTGGAATTGATGAATTGAATGTTTTATCGGATAATTCCTCATCTAGTTCAAGTGGAAGTGGTTCTGCGGGTGGTATTGGTAGTGGAAGTATTGAGACAGGTGCCATTGACAGTGCGATGCAACAAACCGAAACGAAATTTTCACAATGGGCGAAAAAAGTAGCGGCTACATTGCAAATGGTATGGAATTCACTTAGAGATGGATGGAGTAGTGTTGATGGCTATATCAATGATTCACTAGATAAACTTAGACAATCATTTGTTAATCTAGGTAAATCTATCGAGTCATTCCTAATTAGATGTTGGAACAACGGTGGAGAGGAGTTAATCTATAATATTGGTAGACTTGCAGGAGCATTCACTGGATTAGCTTTAGATATTGGTAGTCAAGTGATTGATGCAGTATCTAAGTTATTCGACCACATGAATCCTGACAATAATCCTAATACTCGTAAATTCATTAAGGCTATGAATGAAGCATTGGTCGCTTGTCAGAATTTTGCCTTATCAGCAGGTGGTTGGCTAAAAACATTCCTAGATAATGGAGGTCAAGCCTTTTTAAATAATATGAGCGACATTGCTTTCATCGTGGGAACGATTTTGGTTAAAGCATTTGAAGATGGCGTTCGAGCTATCACGGATTTTCTTAACTCTTATATCGGTCAAGCTATCATCGAATCATTTGCGATGTTGCTAGAAGATTTAACCGGTATTCTTGAAACCATGCTAGGTTGGGTAAGAGATAACCAAGAGTGGATTGAAGCACTAGGGTTAGCTGTTCTAGGAGCTTGGGGTGCATTTAATCTGATTAATGGCGTTATTACAATCTTTAATGGTGTTATGACGATTTGTAGTGGAGTCATGACTATTGTATCTGGTGCCGGTACTATTCTTGGAGGTGTTATTGCCTTCCTCACTTCACCTATTGGATTAGCAATATTAGCCATTGGCGCATTAATTGCTATCGGTGTGTTATTATGGCAAAATTGGGACACTATTAAAGAAAAATGTGCAGAGTTATGGCAAGGGCTTCAAACCTATTGGTCATACATTAAGACAACAGTTGTCAATAAATGTACGGAAATCAAAGACAAAGCAGTTGAAATTTGGACTAATATTAAGACATGGGTTGTTGAAAAGGTAGTTAACATCAAAGACAGTATTAAGGATAAATTCACTCAAGCCTACACAAGTGTTACCGACATTTTCGGTAAAATTAAAAATAAGATTACTGATACTATCGAGGGTGCTAGAGATAATGTCAAAAATGCGATTGATAAAATCAAATCATTCTTTAATTTTGAATGGTCACTTCCTCATCTTAAATTGCCTAAAATTTCAATCAGTGGGTCCTTCAGTTTAAATCCTATTTCTGTTCCATCATTCGGAATTAGTTGGCATAGAAAAGGGGGGATTTTACCTGCTGGATCTAATGCTATCTTTGGGATGAATGGAAACAACCTAATGGCTGGTGGAGAAATCTCAACAGGTGGTGAAGCTATTCTACCTTTATCTGATTTATTTAAAGAGATGAGAGGGATGTTCGATGCTCAGAATAGACAATTAATCAGTAGCCTGTCACAAGGTAATAATCAACCTATTAACCTAATCTTAAAAATGGATGGTCAAACAATGGCTAAAGCAACATTTAAGAATTTCAAACAATTAGCTCAATTAGGAATTATTGATTTGAGTGAATTAATATAGAGAGGAAGATAGAGATGTTAGAAGTAGTAAAAAATATAACACTAAATGGAGTTTCCAAAATTGATGGACAACCAGTAGCCTATATGAATGCCAGTTTATCAACGGACGCGAATGGATCAAACAATGTTAATACGAATATTGCCAATCGTGAACTATATAATGCCAACAAAGAACAAGTTCGCCAAGATATTGCAGATTTTGATGAGATGGTGTATGTACAAGAAGATGAATTAGTAGGAGGGCAAATTTAATGAAGCTAAGTAATGAAGTATTAGTGAGTAGTATTTCAGTTTTAAGTAAATTAAATCAATTAGAGCTACCTGTTAAGGTAGCTTTTATTTTGGCAAAAAACATTAAAGAAGTTGATAAATCATTAGAGAGTTATAATGAAACTCGTAAAAAGCTATTGATTCAATATGCCGAAAAAGATGAAAATAACATGCCGAAATCAGATGATGCTGGAAATATTATTTTCAAAGAAGATTGCCATGAGAAGTGGGTCCAAGATATCCAGGAATTATTAGACTTAAAAGTAAATCTTAAAATTGAAACCATTCCAACGCATGATTTATTTAAAGCAGAGATTTCAATTTCACCTTCTGAATTAGAAAAAATCCAATTTATGATTAAAGATTAAATGAGGTGATGAGGAATGAGAGAATCATTCATTACGATTAATGGAGTAGAATTCAACCCTGCCTCGTGCCAATTTGAATATGAAACGCTCGATGGGGAGAATGCGGGACGTACATTAGATGGAACGATGCATCGAGATGTCATCTGTACTAAAATCTCAATCAAATTAGAATGGAACTCAATCAGTGTCAGTGAGATGTCGCGTTTATTAACCGCATTAGATTCCTCTCTTTTTACGGTAAGATATTTTAATCCACAGCAAGGTGGATTTATGACAGGTGTTTTTTACTGTGGTAATCGTAGTGTGCCTGTCTACTCATTTGTAAATGGACAAATCAAATATGACGCGGGATTCAGTGTTAATCTAATTCAACAATAAAGGGAGGTGAAATTATTTACCAAATTCAAGAAGATAAGCTTAAGTATTTTGAAAAGGAAATTTCTAATCCGCTTAGAAAACTTACTTACAAAATTACATTAAATAACGAAAATATATTACCTGGTCAAATCATGAATAATCCAACTTTAATAACTGACACAGGATTAAATCAATATGGTGTGGGATGTACGTTAATAACTCAACTTTCGTTAATGATTAAGAAAGAGATAGTTATTGTTCCTCAGGATGTTATGACTATTCAAGTAGGGCTAGAAATCTACAATGAGATTACTAAACAATGGGAAATTATCTATACGCCATTAGGGACATTTTATGTGGATAATGTTGAAGAAAAAGGAGCAATAAAGTCTATTAAGGCGTATGATCAGATGTATAAATTAAGAAAAGGTTATTTTCCAAGTGCTAAACATAGCACTACATATGGGATTGCTAATGATATCGCTAGAATAACGGGGTTGAACTTAAAAGGTATTTCTTTTAATACCAATAATGTCAATATTAGTAACGAACAACTAGAGGGAAAGACACAAATTGAAATGTTATCACTAATAGCAGGAGCCATTGGCGGACATGTTCGTATTTCTCGTGATGGTTCGAGTATTGAATTTATTGAGCCTATAAATCATGGAGAGGTTTATACTGAATCGGATTACGCGACACCGACATTAGATGATGCAACCAGTTACCATATTACTAAGTTACGCATCAACTATTCAGATAAAATAACTAATGATGAAGGATCAGTAATTGATGAGGGCTATTATGAGGTAGGGACTGGAAATGATGCTAACACTTTAGAATTAAGCAATCCATTGCTTAAAGGTCAACAAGCACAAGCTACTAATGTGTTAAATAAAATCAAGCAATTGAATGGATATAAGCGATTTGATACTACTTTACGATTAGGAGATTATCGTTTAGAGTCTATGGATGTTGTTACCTATACCAAAGGTGAGGTAGAGTACATTGTACCGATTCTTTATATGAAAATGAAATTAACGTATCGAGGACTTAGTATTGAAACTCAATCGCCAACAGTTGCTGAAACTAAAAGAGAATTCTCATTCAAAGGGACACTCACTCAAAAAGTAGAGAACATTTATGCTGATCTTATTCAAGTTAAACAATTAACTGCCAATAAAGTTACAACGGATGAGTTAGAAGCAACGGTTGCAACGATTGAGAAGTTGTATGTTAAGCACGGACAGTTTGATAGCTTAGTTGGAAATTCTATTGCAGTTCAAGAGATTAACGTAAACATAGCCAATATTAATGTATTAGTGGCTGGAAAAGCTGATATTTCAGAACTAAATGCGGCGGTCGCTAATATTAATATTTTAAATGCGGATTTAGGTGTGATTAAAAACTTAGTCAATGGAAATCTTTCATCAGAAAATATTCAAGCAGGTGGAATTACCTCGGATAAATTAACCATCGCTAATGGATTTATTAAAGATGCGATGATTGATTCGTTGAATGCGAATAAAATAACTGCAGGTCAAATCAATACGGCCTTGGTTCAAGTTGCTTCATCAAGTGGAAATTTAGTCATTAATGATAATACAATACAAATTCGTGATGCAAATCGTGTTCGTGTTCAAATTGGTAAAGATGCTTCGAATGATTACTCTATGAGTGTATGGGATCCAAGTGGTAAGCTGATGTTTGATGCACGAGGACTGAAAGCAGATGCAATTAAAGAGGGGATTATTCGTAATGATATGATTTCAGCTCATGCCAACATTGATGGTTCAAAGTTAAATATCAGCAGTGTGGTGAGTGAAATTAATGAGGGTTCTACAAACCTTAAAGCATCAAAGGTTCAAATTAATGGTGTGGCGCAAACATTAGAAGTAGCTTTTAATCTTTTAAAAACACAGGCTGATGGGACAAAGTCTCAAACAGAGAGTAATACCACCGCTATTAATGTAGCCCAGGGAAAAATTAACACACTGATTCAAGATACAACGATTACTAAAGATGGACAAACCGTTAAATTGAAAGATGAATACTCTAAACTCGAACAAACAGTCGGAAGCTTGAGTTCCACGATTGGAAAGCAACAAACGATTATTGATGATCATACGGGTAAGATTACAGCCTTTAATAGTGAAATGGTTTCGTTAAAACAAAATCTGAATGGATTAAGTTTAAGTGTCTCGACTGCTGAAACAACCATCCAATCTCACACTCAACAATTAGCACAAAAGGCGGATTTAAAGACTGTTGATGAGAAGATTGATGGAATTCAAGTTGGGGGAAGGAATTTAATCATAAGATATAATGAACTTCCTAAAAGAATGGTTAATAAAGATGGAGCAGTAGAATATCGGGAACATTCCTCATTGATGAATGATTTTATTAGTGTATCACCTAATGAATGTCTGACTTTCTCACAGCTCAAAGATGGTGGAGTCTACGATGATTTTTTCCGATATGCTTTTTATGCAAAAGATAAGGTGACTGTGATTAAAATGTCATACAATATGGATGATGTATTTCAAGAAATCGTTCCAGAAGGAGCCGTATGGTTGCGTGTTTCATATAAGACAGGAAATGTTGTAAAGCTTGAGAGAGGGAATAAAGTAACGGATTGGACACCTGCTCCTGAAGATGTTCAGGCGTCTATTGATACTAAAGCTAATAGTGTGGACGTGTATGTTAAATCAGAAACTTATACTAAAACAGAAACGGAGTCAGCAATAAAGGTTGCTAAAGATGAAATTAACTTAGGTGTATCTAGTACATATGAAACTAAAACAAATGTTGAAACTCAAATCAATGGGGTTAAATCATCTGTTACAAATTTAGAGAGTCGTATTAGTAAGGCTGAACAAAAGATTACAGATTCAGCGATTATTCAAACTG